>CAVKNF010000107.1:0-8467 GCA_963657415.1 bacterium
TTATTTGACACGATGGCCGTGGGCAGATTGAATGTCGGTATGCCGAGATATGACAATATTGGCATCATGGCTACCGTTGCCACATTGCCATATCCGCACATGTCGTTTACGAGAAGGATCTTGTTGTCATCCATAACGAAGAGTAGTGATTATCTTGCAAAATTACTAAAAATCCGCAAGAGGGTGAGCATATGTCTTGAAAAAGATGTAAATCACCAAATTACGTGTGTTAACATTATTTATATGTCTATTGTAGTAGTGTAAATAATTATTCTGTAATTTTGCCAAAACTAAAAGGCATGTTCCTATTATGGGGATGAATATAATACATAATATAATACCTAATATTATAAGTATTAAAGGCATAAAGTGGGGTGGCATAAGCATGAAAATGCTATTCCTAATGTTGTCTTGTCTGTTCTTTGTAAGTATATCGCAGGCTAAGGCAAAGAGTGACCGTGTCCTAATAATTACTTCCTATAACCCTGACACGGAAAGGATGAATGCCAACCTGTCGGAGTTTTATACAGAATACAAGTATCTTACTGGTTCGTCCAATGGGGTCTTGATAGAAAACATGAACTGCAAGAACCTGTCGGAGGCTCCACTGTGGAAGGGTCGTATGACGGAGATACTGAAGCAGCATGAGTCAGGTGACATAAGCCTTGTGGTGTTGCTCGGACAGGAAGCATGGGCGGCGTTTCTCTCGCAGACATCCGAATTTGCCCATCGCCTGCCTGCTATGGCGGCAATGGTGAGTACGAATACCATTGACCTGCCCAATGGTCCGCACAATCTAAGGACGTGGATGCCGGAGAGTAAGGATGTCAGGGAATACAAGGATTTTAATATCGTCGGCGGTATATTCTATAAATATGATGTCGAGAGCAATATACAGATAATAAAACGGTTTTATCCCTATACGCGTAACCTGTATTTCCTTTCCGACTTTACCTTTGGCGGACTATCTATGCAGTCGCTGGTGGTGAAGGAGATGAAGAAGCATCCAGAGATGGACTTGCATCTGGTGGACGGACGAAGAAACAACTTGTTTAATGTGTGCAAGGCTCTTCGCAATGTCAGCCCTAACTCCGTGTTGCTCGTGGGAACATGGCGTATTGACAGTAGTGAAAACTATGTGATGTCAAATACGACAAGCGTGTTGCGTGATGCTAACAAGTCGCTACCTGCTTTTTCTATGTCGTCATCGGGAATGGGTGACTGGGTAATAGGCGGATGTGTGCCGGAATATTCATTGAGCGGCAAGAAGTTGGCTGATCTCGTCTGCAAGTATCTCAAGACGAAGACTACAGATTCGACTCTTGTGCATGTGCAAGACAATAGTCTGACATTCGACCGTTCGCGCCTGGATGACTTCGGTCTGCAAGAAAGAAGGTTGCCGGAGAATGCCGTGGTTATCAATGGTATTGACTCCTTCTTTGTGAAAAACCGTGGTGTCATACTCCTGTTGCTGTCGGTGATGGCAGTATTGTCGCTGCTGCTCCTCGTTTCGCTCTACTATATTACTCATATCCGCAAACTCAAGGCGGACATTGAGAAGAATAAGGAGGAACTGAAGTTGGCTCTTGACAAGGCGGAAAGCGCCAACAAGATGAAGACGGCATTCATAGCAAACATGAGCCACGAGATTCGTACACCGCTCAATGCCATAGTGGGATTCTCCGAACTCCAGGCTATGGACGAATACTCCAAGGAGGAAAAGGCGGAATTCGTGAGACTGATAAAAGAGAATTCCGAACTATTGCTTACTCTGATAAACGAGATTCTTGACATGTCACGCATAGAGTCGGGACGAATGCAGATAGAGGCTGTTTCCTGCAACTTGGTGAAACTCTGCCATAACTGCCTCGTGTCGGTGCGACAGGCGCGTGGTGTCAAAGGCGTTGCCTATCAGGAATCCTATCCAGTGGACTCATATATGTTGACTACCGATGAGACTAAACTCAAGCAGGTGCTGATAAATCTGCTCACTAATGCATCGAAGTTTACTAAGGAGGGATTCATACGACTGGGCTTTTCTCTGGATGAGGAGAATCAGTGTGTCGTATTCACGGTGACCGACTCGGGTATAGGAATAGCGAAGGAGAACGCGGAGAAAGTGTTTGAGCGCTTTGTCAAGCTCAATGCCTATGTGCAGGGTACAGGTCTCGGCTTGCCTTTGTGTCGCGTGATAGTGCAAAAACTTGGAGGCGAAATAAAATTGAATACTGACTATACGGGTGGCTCACAGTTCGTATTTACTATCCCATTTACCCCCCCCCCCGTGCCAGTTGACGGAAACGTCAGATAAATAGAGGTAACTAATAACAAAAGCGAATCTATGGAAGATCAGAAAGAAACTGTGCTTGTTGCTGAAGACAACGCCAGTAATTACAAACTCTTTGAAGCTGTGCTCTCAAGAAGCTATGACTTGCATCATGCCTGGGATGGGCAGGAAGCAGTGGCAATGTTTGGCCAATTGAAACCTAAAGCAGTACTCATGGATGTCGCCATGCCTGTGATGGACGGTTATGAAGCTACACGGGCAATAAGGGCCGTTAATCCTGACGTGCCGATAATAGGACTTACGGCACACGCCTTTTTCGAGGATGAAAAGAAGTGCTATGCCGCCGGCATGTCGGAATATATGGTAAAGCCTATCAATATAGCCTTACTCAAGAAGCGCCTGGCAGAATTTGTTGCCTCTTACTCAGCGTGACCTCCATGCAGGAGGTGCTGATTGTGCCGTGTGCCGATAAAAGCACGGCATAAAGCTATAATAAAATATAATTTATTTTGCGCTTTTCCCTAAAAGGCGTATCTTTGCATTTGTGAATATGCGGTTTACAGTCCTTCAGTGTTAGGACTTGCCGCTTGTCTGATGCCGCGATGTTGGAATGGTAGACAAGGCAGACTTAAAATCTTCTGCTCAATTTGGGCGTGCGGGTTCGAGTCCCGCTCGCGGCACAAAACCAAAATCATTTACTTATGCGTAGAAATTTATTCCCTCTCGTTTCAATAATGGCAGTTTCCATTCTTGGAGCGTCTTGCTCAAGCAAACTTGGAGCGTTGTCTTCGGACTATTTCACAGTTACTCCAAATCCTTTGGAGAGCCAGGCTGGTAAGGTTCCTGCATCTATCGCAGGTAGCTTCCCTGAGAAATATCTCAAGAAGAATGCTGTGGTGACAGTTATCCCCGAATTGCGTTACGGCAATGGCGAGGCAGCTCAGGGAGAGGGCGCTACTTTCCAGGGCGAGAAGGTTACAGGCAATGATCAGACTATCTCATACCGCCTCGGTGGTCGCTACACCATGAAGACCAACTTTACCTACGTGCCTGAGATGCAGAAGAGCGAGATGTATCTCACTTTCAAGGCTCGCGTAGGTAAGAAGGATGTGACCATCCCTGCAGTAAAGGTGGCTGACGGAGTTATCGCTACATCCGAACTCTATAAGAAGACTCTGCTGAGCGATGGTGGTTGTCTCGCTGCTGACTCTTTCCAGCGTGTTAACCAGCAGAAGCAGGAGGCGAACATCAAGTTCCTCGTTAATCAGGCAAATATCCGTAAGTCAGAACTCCAGAGCAACTCAGTGAAGGATTTCGTGGATATGCTCAAGAAGATTAATGCTGACAAGGAGCGTCTTAATATCCAGAACGTAGAAATTCAGGCTTATGCTTCTCCAGAGGGTGGCTATGAATTCAATAACAAACTGTCTGCAAAGCGTCAGGATGTGACTGAAGACTATGTAAACAAGCAGCTTAAGTCTACTAACGTAGAGGCAGGCATCGATGCTCACTACACAGCTCAGGACTGGGAAGGATTTAAGCAGCTCGTCGCTGTGAGCAACATACAGGACAAGGATGTCATCATCCGTGTGCTTGAGATGTACAAGGATCCTGAGGAGCGCGAGAAGCAGATTCGCAACATGAGCGCAGGTTTCCAGGAATTGGCAAAGGGTATCCTGCCTGAACTCCGCCGCTCACGAATGATCATCAACTACGAGACCATCGGTCGTTCTGATGAGGAAATCCTCAAGCAGTATAATGACGATGCTTCTGCTCTTAGCGTAGAGGAACTGCTCTATGCCGCTACTCTCGTTGACACCAATGCAGAAAAGACCGCCATCTACAAGAAGGCTGCATCTCTCTATAAGGATGATGCCCGTGCTTACAACAACCTCGCTTCTATGGCTATGCTCGACGGCGATGTTGACGCAGCAAAGAAATATGTGTCACAGGCTATCTCTATCGATCCTAAGCAGGCAGAGGCTTATGCTAACCGCGGTTTGCTCAGCCTCGTTGACGGCGAGACATCTGCCGCAGAGACTGACATAGCCAAGGCTTCTACTCTCGGTAACGCAAGTTATGCACAGGGCGTACTCAACCTGGCAAAGGGTAACTACAAGAGCGCAGAGAGCAACTTCAAGGGCGAAAGCACTAACAGCGCAGCCCTGGCTCAGATCCTCAATAAGAACTACTCACAGGCAGTAGGCACTCTCGATGAGGCTCAGAATAAGAATGCTATCAACACTTATCTCCATGCCATTGCAGCAGCAAAGCGTGATAACAAGTATGCAGCAAAGTCTTATCTTAAGGAGGCTCTTGAGCAGGATCCTTCACTCGAAAGCTACGCAGCCAACGACTACGAACTTGCAATAACAAGAGAATAAAAAGATAATAAAGAATGAAGAGGCAATACTTACTTCTTCTTCTCACCCTGATTTTGGTTTCATGCGGCACTGACGGCAGTCATTTCAAGATTGACGGTCATCTGCTCAACCTCAATCAGGGTGAGTTTTATGTATATAGTACCGACGGACTGTTAAGTGGCGTCGATACTATACATGTGCGTGCCGGACGCTTCACTTATGAGACAGCGTGCGAAGATGCTGGTACGCTTGTCATCGTGTTCCCTAACTTTTCCGAACAACCCGTATTCGCCCAGGCAGGCAAGTCTGTCGACATCAAGGGTGACGCCTCGCATCTTAAAGAGATGAAGGTCACTGGCACCAAGGACAACAAACTCATGAATGCCTTCCGTGAGCAGTCTGCCAGTGCATCGCCTAATGAGATAAAACATTATGTGGAACTCTTTGTCGGTGACCATCCCGAGTCTTTGGTGTCCAACTATCTCGTGCAGAAATATTTCGTCAGATGTCAGCAACCCGACTATGACAAGGCTGCCAAACTCTACCGCACCCTGGCAAAGGCCCAACCCAAGAACGGACGACTTGCCCAGCAACTGAAAGCCATAGAGAGTGCATCGCAAACCATGGTGGGCAAGAAACTGCCGGCATTCTCTGCCACTACCATTGATGGCAAGAAGATTTCCCAGAAGGACTTGATGAAGGGAAAGGCTGTCATCTATGTGTGGGCGTCGTGGGAATATGAGAGTTGCAGCATGCAGCGCGTCATACAGGAGGAGATGTCACGTCAGGACAGCAAGTTGACCGCCCTCGGCATTTGTCTCGACACATCGCTGAAAGACTGTAACAGAACCATAGAGCGTGACCATGTCACCATCCCCAATGTATGCGACCAACTGATGCTCGACGGCAAACTTGTCAATCAGTTGGGACTGACATTCATCCCCGATAATATCATCCTCGAGAACGGAAAGATTACAGCACGCAATATCACCCTGTCTGAACTCAGAGACATCTTGAAGTAGAATTCCTATACATATTATTATAATAATATCCCTTATACACACCCGAAATGTTAGTAAAGACCTATTGCGCAGCAGTCAACGGACTGGAAGTGACGACTGTCACCATAGAAGTGAGCATAACCAATGGCGTGATGTATCATTTCACCGGACTTGGTGACGCTGCCGTGCGTGAAGGTCGCGACCGCATCAATGCTGCCATGCAGTATAACGGTTTTCGGTTTCCAAAGGGAGATATCACCGTCAACATGGCTCCTGCCAACTTGCGTAAGGAGGGTAGCGCATTTGACCTTCCATTGGCGATAGGTCTGCTTGCTGCCAACAACAGCATGGATGCCGAGAATATATCCAACTACATGATAGTGGGAGAACTCGGTCTCGACGGCAGACTGCAACCTGTAAAGGGAGCATTGCCGATAGCCATCAGGGCAAGGGCGGAGAAATTCAAGGGACTGATTCTGCCAAAGGAGAATGTGCGCGAGGCTGCCGTGGTCAACAATCTCGAGGTATATGGCATGGAGACGATGATGGATGTGGTGAACTTCCTTTCAGGTAAGGAGAAATTCGAACCGTGCATCATCGATACACGTAAGGAATTCTATGAACAACAGTCAAACTTCCCTCTCGACTTTGCCGATGTGCGCGGTCAGGAGAATGTGAGGCGTGCCATGGAGGTGGCTGCTGCCGGCGGACATAATATTATAATGGTAGGTCCTCCTGGAAGCGGTAAGTCCATGATGGCAAAGCGCCTGCCGTCCATCCTTCCTCCTTTGTCGCTTGCCGAGAGTCTCGAGACTACTCAGATACACAGTGTGGCGGGAAAACTCAAGGGAGGTATGTCGCTAATATCCCAGCGCCCGTTCCGTTCGCCTCATCACACCATCTCAGAGGTGGCACTTGTCGGTGGCGGTGCCACTCCACAACCTGGTGAGATAAGTCTTGCCCATAATGGTGTGCTCTTCCTTGACGAGTTGCCCGAATTCCATAAGACCGCTCTTGAGTTGCTTCGCCAACCTCTTGAAGACCGCAAGATAACCATCTCGCGTGCTAAATATACACTTGAGTTTCCTTGTTCGTTTATGTTTGTGGCATCGATGAACCCCTGTCCGTGTGGCTATCATGGAGACCCCACCCATAACTGCGTGTGTACGCCAGGTCAGATACAGCGCTATATGAGTCGCATCAGCGGCCCCCTTATGGATCGCATAGACCTGCAGATAGAAATTACTCCCGTGCCCTTCAGTGACATATCGCAAGCACAGCAAGGTGAGAAGAGCGAAGACATACGCCAGCGTGTTGTCCGTGCGCGTCAGATACAGGAGCAGCGCTATAAGGACAGCAAACTCATACACTGCAATGCGCAGATGACTGAGCGCATGATACACCAGTATGCCGAGCCTGATGAACAAGGACTTCAGATGCTCAAACTTGCCATGCAGCGCATGTCGCTTTCTGCAAGAGCCTACAACCGCATACTGAAGGTGGCGCGCACCATTGCCGACCTTGCCGGTAGCGAGAAAGTGCAAGTCGACCATCTTGCTGAAGCCATCTCCTATCGCAACCTCGACCGTGGCGACTGGGCAGAACGTTGATGTCGAGACACGGCTTCTTATCATTCTGTTAACCTCTTTGAAATACTTCTGACACATTAAGCTCATACCTTTGCCCCCAAATTGTAAAAGGTATTAGTTTAATTAGTCAGAATGAAAAACATTGTTATTAAAACCTGTGGCAAATCCCTTGCCACAGTTGCCCTGTTAGCAGGTTTATTATTGGGCAGTTTCTCCATGCAGGCGCAGACTCCCGCGACTGCAGTATCCGTTAATCTCACTGAACAGCATCCTGAGTGGCAGAAGATGAAGGGCGATGTGACCCTTTACATGGCCAACGACCTTGGACGCAATGGCTACTATGACCAGAAAACCATCGCCGAACTGATGGGTACGATGGCAGAGACCGTAGGTCCCAAGTGCGTGCTCGCCGTAGGTGACATCCATCATTTCAATGGCGTGGCTTCCACGCAAGACCCTCTGTGGATGACCAACTACGAGTTGATATATTCCCACCCCGAACTGATGCTCGACTGGTTTCCCGTGCTTGGCAACCATGAATATCGTGGCAACACGCAGGCTGTGCTCGACTATGGCAAGGTGTCTCGTCGCTGGATGATGCCTGCGCGTTATTATACTAAGGTGTTCCAGAAGAAAGATATGAGCCTTCGCATAGTTTTCCTTGACACCACTCCCCTCATCGACCGTTATCAGCAAGACAGCACGGTCTATCCCGATGCTTGCAAGCAGGATATACAGACGCAGCTCGATTGGCTCGACGAGACATTGAAGAATGCCAAGGAAGACTGGGTCGTCGTCGTTGGCCATCATCCTATCTATGCTTATACAGAAAAGCCTGACAATGAGCGTACGGATATGCAAAAGCGCGTGTTGCCTATCTTGAAGAAATACAAAAATGTAGCCATCTATGCCTGTGGTCATATCCATAGTTTCCAACATATTAAGATGAAAGGTGACGACATTGACTATGTGGTCAACACTTCCGCCTCGCTTGCCCGCCCTGTAGAACCTATCAACGGCACCGTGTTTTGTAGCCCCGCTGACGGATTCTCTGTTATTTCTGCCACAAAGAAGCAACTCAACATGTATATGATTGACAAGGACGGCAACAATATCCATACCATCACGAAAAACAAATAGGAGACCTTCTATTTCTTACCTTTATCTTATACAATAGATGAAAAGACTGTTGATTAGCGCGGCACTGTTTGCCGCCGTAGCCAGTGC
>CAVKNF010000108.1:0-8280 GCA_963657415.1 bacterium
AATATCTTTTATAAAGGATAAAATTATGGCAACAATCATTCGTCAATCATATATTGACAGAATAGAAAAGTATCTTGGAAAGGAAACCATCATAGTGCTTGTCGGTCAGCGTCGAGTAGGGAAGAGTTGCGTCATGAAGATGGTGCGTGAGCGGAAGATGGCTGATGAGGGAAACAATGTGATATATATAGACAAGGAGAAAAGAGAGTTTGACGGAATACGCAACTACCACGACCTTAATGACTATATAGACGAACATTTTGTTGCTGACAAGCACAACTATATTCTCATAGACGAGATACAGGATATTGATGAGTTTGAACGTTCGGTGCGCAGTTATCGCACTGAACCCAATACCGATATCATTATTACTGGTAGCAATGCCCGCATGCTAAGCAATGAGTTGAGTACGCTTATCGGAGGCAGATACAAGGAGATTTATATTCATTCGTTGAGTTATAATGAGTTTCTTGAGTTTCATAAACTTCCCGACTGTGATGAGTCTCTTGCCAAGTACATACAATATGGAGGATTGCCGGGATTGTCAAAGATAGGTCTTGATGAAGACGATGCTCGTGAATATCAGACGGATATATATCACACGGTGTTGCTGAAAGATGTCATCATGAGAAACAAGATACGCAATGTGCCTTTCTTGGAAAATCTGGTGCGTTTCCTTGCTGACAATACTGGCAAACTTATCTCTGCCAACAGTATTGCGAAGTATATGAAGTCGCAGGGCGAAAACATTACCTCTACGGTAATCATCAATTACATTTCATTCCTCTGCGAAGCATATATACTGCATAAGGTAAATCGCTACGATATACATGGAAAGAGAGTTTTTGAAACTAACGACAAGTTCTATTTCGAGGACAATGGCATACGTAATGCCATTGCAGGGGGTACGCGTGAAGGTGATATTGAGAAAGTGATAGAAAACATCATTTATCAACATCTCATACGTTTGGGCTATCAAGTGTATGTGGGACAGTTGCAGGCTGGGGAGATAGATTTCGTGTGCACCAAACCTGGAGGGCAACGCATATATGTGCAGGCTTCTTATATCATCATTGATGATGCCACCCGTGAGCGGGAATTTGGCAATCTGCGTGCGATAAAGGACAATTATCCGAAATATGTCATATCAATGACACCTCTCGTTACGCAAAATGATGAAGGAGGAATAACACATCTGCACTTGCGCAAGTTTCTTGCATCAGGATTGTGATAAATAGTACTGGCAAAGGGAATGCCTTATTCCACAAGCCCCAGTTGCTTTGCCTTGTGGTAAGCCTCGTTTTTCGTCTACCTCTATCATATATTATACTTTATAGCCCCCATGTTTGCTTTATAGTTGCAAAAGTAAGAAAAGAGGTTTGTAATTACAAATAACCACCAGCGAATAGTGTTTTGAGTGGTTATTTGTCAGTATATAGAGATAACAGTGTAAACAGCGTAATATCACTGCCACAACCTGTAGTCCAAGACTTGGTTGGACTCTTGGCGCAGGCTGTCGCTTTGCTCGATGTCGTTATGAGGCTTTACGGATTCTTGTTTGTGACTATGCAGAAGGGAGTAGGCGAGGAACGCTGTCATGGCGATGCAATAGATGGCAAGGATTATAGCAGCGACGAGCAATCGGGAGGATTGGCGGAAGTGTCGGCGCAGTTGGCTGATGGTCTTCGGTCTACGGTTAATGTCGCGTATGGTGCATACCGCAGCCATAGACTTCAGTTTGCGACTTCCTGTGGCTTTTGCCATCTCCTCGAATACACATCCTAAGGAGTATATGTCGGCCGACGGTTCGGGTTTTGCATCGGGCATCAACTGCTCAGGTGCTATAAATCCCGATGTTCCGGCAGGAGTCTTGAGCATGCAGAATGAGTCACTGTCGGACAGGCCGAAGTCTATCAGTTTGACATTCTGCCCATTGTGCGTCACCATGATGTTTGACGGTTTCAGGTCGCGGTGGATTATCTGCTTGTTGTGCAGATATTCCAGCGCGTCCATGAGTTGGCGGGCTATCTTCTTTGCCAGCGAGGGCGTGAGCAAGTCGCGGTCTATAAGCGTCTGCAGATTGTCGCCATCGATATATTCCATGATGATGGTAATCCCCAGTCCTTCCACCTGCTCCAGTCCTAAGGTACGGCATATGTTGGGGTGCTCGAGTTGCATGCCAATCTCAAACTCCTTGTTTTGTATCTGCTGGTAGATGGGCGTATAGAGGAAGTCGGTCTTCAGACATTTCAGCATGAAGCGCTTGCCATAGCGCACGGCAGTGAACAGGCGCGCATGACCTGACTCCGACACATAGAAGGGCGTGAGATTCTTAAATTCGTTTCTCTCCGTCATGCCCTCCGTGTCGCTCATCTCTTCCGAGAGATTTGTCGTGAAGCCCGATGTCGCTTTGTCGTTCATTTCTTTGCTGTTTGAATGATGGTCAGTCCGCCGTTTCTACCTGCCACGAATGATGCTGTGCGCTCGCCGTCGCGCTCTATGTAGGGCAGAAACAACGGTTGCTCCTTGATGAAGCATCCTGTCACGAAGCGGTCGCCCTGTTGGAGTTTGCTGTTCTCCGACACGGTCACCTCATATGTGCTTTCGCCGAGATAGCGCAGACGGAGCATGCGGTTGGGACTCCATCCGATGGTCACCTCATCGTCGATATCCAGTTCGCTGCTCACCAACTGGTTGGCCATGAAGAAAGAGGAATTGTATTTAGTGCTCGTCTTCAACCATTGTGTGAAGGCGAGGAAACTGTCATAGCCAAGATATTGTGACAGGATGTCGAGAGTCATCATGCGCGGTTTGTGGTCATCGTTGACATAACCGTAGAGGCGCTTCAGCGTGGACGCCGATATGCGGTAGCCCATCTTCTTGTCGAGTATGAGCGAAAACTCCTCAAAGTCTGTCGTGGTGCCGAGTATTCTGCCGTATTTCTGTTCTACGAGTGATTTCAGTTCTTCTATCTCAGGTGTCGTCATATTTTTATATTATTACTCTTCTGTTATGTGTGTGAATACTTTCCATCTGTTGTGGTTCTGATAGAGTTTCTTCTTTCCTGTGGGCACATGCAGAGTGCAGGTGGAAGTGAAACTCGTGCCTTTGCTGTAACTGAAGGCGTTCTCCTCGCATACGGGAGGATATTTCGCTGTGATATATAGATCAGTAAGCGGACACTGGTCGAAGGCATAGTTGGTGATGAGTTCTGTCTTGCTGCCCAGACGCACCACCGCAAGTTGCGTGCAGTTTTGAAATGTGCCCGTGGGTATCTGCTTCAGCACGTCAGGCAGTTTCACCTCCTTCACCTTGCTGTTCATAAACGCCCCCTGTCCTATGTCCGTCAGTCCTTCGGGGAAGTGAAATGTCTCTATGTTGCACTCCTTGAAGGCATAGTCGCCGATGGAGGTGATGGAGGAGGGTAGGGTGTACTCTCCAGTCTTGCCCATGGGAAACCATAATATCTCCGTTGCGTCAGCATTGAGCAACACTCCGTCCTGACTGCTGTAGATGGCATTTGCCGACGACACGCTGATGTCTTCCAATGACGTGCATCCGCTTGACGGCAACAGGCTCGTGATGCCTGCCGCTATCTCTATCTTGCGCAGAGACGTGCAGTTCTGAAAGGCATCCTTTTCAATAGTCGTGGCGTCAGCGGGCAACTTCACGCTTGTTATCTTGTCGCAGTTGGCAAACAGTCCCTGACCTATCACGTTGTCCTGCGTATATCGCGATGCTCCATACGGACCGCCGCCAGCCACAATCTTTGCATCCGTCAAGTCGATGTCAGTCAGTTGACCCTCCGTCGGTGCTTCCTCCTGGTCGCGCCCCATCATGAGGCGTAGGCAACTGAGGTCGCTGCCGTTGACAGGTCCTGCCAATGTCAGAGATGTGTAGTCATAGAGGTTGTCACCTATGAGAGTTGTCAGCACGCCTGCCTCGTAGAGCATCACGGCATCAGATGTGATGTAAGTGATGGCGTCGCCGATGGTTTCGCCCACAGTGTTCTTGGCAAACGGCATAATCTGGTAACTCGTGTTCCTTTGCAGATTGCCTATGCGCAGTTTCTTTACGCCCGTACTTCCGTCAAAATCCTCGATGACGCATTTCTGCCTATTGTCGGGCGCATCCGTGGGATAGACATAACATCCAGTCTCTGTCATCGGTTCGCCACCGTCGTCGGTTATCTCATAACTCACGATGGCACTTGTCGGTCCGTGGCTCAGCAGAGTCAGCGCTTGTACTTTAGGGTTCATGTTAGACTGAGTGGTAAACGACTCCGTGTTACCTTTCGTAGCAGTGTATCCGTTGCTACCCTCCAACATATAATAATATGTGGTGCCGGCCTTGAGTCCTGTCAAAGCAAGAGATACCGACGAGTTGTCTGCCGTCAGTTCCTTCGTGGTGCAGTCCATGCTCTCCGTAATGCCATATCTGAACCACAGTCGTGGCATATCCGTCTCGCCCTCTAAGGCTACAGAACCGTGGAGAGTAGCCGTGGTGCGAGTGATGTCTGTGGCGGCAAGAGTAGTGAGATGAGGCTCCAGATATGTCGGTTTGTCGCTGCTCGAGCAACCGGCTGTCGCTATAGTAGCCAAAAGCCAGATGATGCCGTATGTTAGTCTCCTTATTTCCATTAGTGTCGTTGTTTCCCTAGTTTTATACCGATGCCGATGCTCCCCTGCCATTGCTTTCCTGCTATGGTGATGGCAGATGCCGATATGCTCACCCTGCCTATGGAGGCGAGCAGTCCCAGTTCGCCGCTTACGCCCTTGTGGGTGAGCCCCTCGTTGAGCAGATATCCGCCGCCATTGCTCTCCGACTGTTGCCATGCCGTGGCAGCGCGTCCGTAGCCGATACCCTCAAAGAGGCATATGCCGTGCATGAGATGATGGATGGCTCCTGCCGTGATGGTGTAGTTGGAGTGACGTGTAGTGCCGGTATAATAGGGTCTGTCAGTAGTTCCCGATAGATAGCCCTGCTTGTCGCAAGAGCCTATGGTGCTGCCCGTAGTATGCAGGTCGCTGCTGAGATGTGCGAAGACTCCGTGCCTGCGCATTGCCGCCAGCATGATGCCCCATGACGGACCGTCGGTGTGGATGGCAGATGTCAGCATGATGTGCACCGACCATGGCATCGGAGTGCGTTTGCGCTTGATGGCGATGGTGTCAATGACGGTCTTTATCTCCACTATGGTGTCATGCAGTTCCTGTATGATGGGAGTCTGCTTGGGCATATTCAGTTTCAGTTCATATGTCATGCGGCTCTCCAGTGCCTTGCTAAACCGATAGTCACGCAGCACTCCCCATTCAGGGTGCTTAAGCGTGAGTGTCCGCGTGCCTTTGGGTAGATAAAGCCATATCTCGCCCACCTCGTCCTTGCGCTTCACTATGCCCAGGGGCGAAGAGAAGGCAAAGTCCTCGGGAGCCTCCACCTTGATGAGGGCGCAAGGTTCGTTGTTGAGGTCGCGCACTGGTTCGATGAATGCGCTCACGTCGTTGGGCAACATGCGGAAACTCGCCACGGAGAATTCCTGTGCCCATGAGGTGACGGTAGAGACGATGACTGCCGCTAGGAGCATCATCGCCCTCAGTCTCCATGTCGATGGTCTTTCGCTTACGTATGTCATATTATGGTATTATTGTAAGTTAAAGTCCTGTATGCTTATTATCTCGCTTGCATCGCTGATGCCTTTTGCCGGTTGCCATGTGCGCACATGGATGAGAGGCATCGACTTGTCGCGGAAGTCCCATAGCAGAAACAGATATCCGTCGTCGCTATAGCGGTCGCTCTTGTATTGCTGTCGCATGGTGACGCCATAGATGCCGTCCATAGTGGGGTGGCGCATGATGTGAAATCCGGTGAACTTTATGTCGATACTCTTGTTTGCGGCAAACACCCGCGACAGTCGCGCGATATAGTCCTGCTTGGAGTGTATGGCATAGGTGATCTTCTCGTCAGCCTGACACTTGTCATCCTGGGCGGCAGTCTTCACCACATTGCCCACGATGATGAGCGCCTTGTCGCTAAACACCTGTTTGAGGAAGTCTATGTCCTTGGTGGTGTAGGCAGTGCGGAAATGCTCGCAGTAGTTGAGTATCTGATGGCGACGCTTGGCGTCATTCTCGTCAAGTTTGCCCTGCATAATCTTTGATGCCTCCTTATAGAAAGGATTGCTCTGCGCCATCTGCTTCAGGTCGATGCTCTCTATCGTCCTGCCTGTATTGGAGGTGGCAGATGGTTGCTCCTTGGGAGCAACCGTAGTCGTAGCCTCAGGCATGTCATTGACAATCTCCTGCTTCTTCTCCACCGGAGCGTCAGTATATGCGGAGGTGAATGTCACCATGCCCTGACGGTCTATATATCCTTCCCTTCCTGTGGTCTGCTCACGAAACTTCAGTTGCCCGTTGCGGTAGCGGGTGTCGAGCAGACAATTGCGCAAGGGTATGACAAACAGTGTGTTGTCATTGCCATCCTCCACGATATAGCGCTTGTCGCCTTGCCCGCTGGTTTGCTCCACCAGTTCGAGCCCTTCGTTCATGCCGTAGCGGTTTTCCCTTGTGTCGTCATTATGAGCAGTAAAGGGCAGCAGCCATAAGGCTGCCACCCTTCCTGTTAACAGGAGTGCGAGAAGTGATAGTATAAATACCGTCTTCTTCATTAAGTGTAAAAAGAGATGATTTCGTTATTGCCAATTCTGTATTTCGCCGCCTATGTCAATCTTCACCTGGTCTGGGTTGTCGCTGATGACGAGGTTTACCAAGTGCTCGGTGCCGGGCTTGAACTGGAACTTGCTCTCATACAGATAGCTCACGCCCTTCATCACCACCTCGACGAGCGGCATGCGGTTTTCCACACGCTGTGGCACTATGATGGCAGAGTAGATGTAGTCATCCTCCTGATTGGCGGTGATGGTCTGGCGTGTACCCTTCACATATCGTGTAGCCACACCCGCCTGCAGGTCTACCGTTGCCGTTGGCACCGTGTTGTGCACATACACCGTTGCCGATGTCGGCATCTCGCCCTCGAAGTCCTCGCCCTTGACAAGTCTTATCGTGAGTTTGCTCATGATGTGCTTGAATGTGAGGTCTATGGGCGATGTGGAAGCAGTGATGCCCTTGCTTGTGGCGAAGAGCAGGTCGCTCGCCTCATATCCGCCAAGCGCCGTGTCGGTCTTCTTTGTGCTCTGGTCAAGGCTCACGCTAAACGGTTGGTCCTCGATGCTGCTCACCCCATTGATGTAGGGATAGTAGGCATAGGCATTATATGTGCCGTCATCCCAATAGAGGGTGCGCTTGGCAGTCCAGTTGCTGCCGTCATAGGTCAGCGCCTCATTGTTTACCAAGTTGCCGCCTATCTCCAGTGCCGCGTCAGATGAAGCCACATAGAGACCTATCTTGTCATTCTGCTCAAAGGAGGTCTCCGTGGCACGGCTCTGTCCGGGGTGGCTCACTCTGAATGTCATCGGAGTGGACTTTGCGTCGGGATAAGTCACCTCGTCAGTGGCAATGTCAGCGCCACACGATGACATGCCTAACATTGTCAACGCAAAACATGCGTATGTTATTATATTTCTCTTCATGTTTTTTCCTTTTTATTTGTGTCGTCTAACTTTAGCCATCTTCAGCGGACTGCCCTTGTGGAATACAGGAGCGTGCTGATAAGTTCCAGAGTTGCGGTGGTCATTCTCGCTCACTCCCGCACGGCTTGTCACAGTGCCGGCTTCGCGCTTGTCGTTCTTCACGAAGTCTTCGAATGAGTATTCCTCACCGGCGTAACGCTTGATGCGCTTCACGATGCTCTCACGGCTGATGGTGCTGTAGTAAGGTATGTCGTTGTTCATACAAGAGTTTGACTCCGAACGGAACACGCCTCTATTGTGCATATATCCTCCCTCATAGATGTCCACGATGTCGCTGTAGCGGTCGTCGAAGATGAGATGGCTCCATCCCACGCTGTGCATCTTGCCCGTGAGTTCGAGGTTGTCATACCAGCCGAGAGCCTTGGCGCCATTTACTGCGTCTACGTGTCCACAACAGGTACAATTACATGCGTCGATGAATGCATTGTGGTAGATATACTCATCACCAAGTTTGCCGAATCCATGACCGCCAGCCTCGTGCTGGATCACTCCACGGGAGTCAAGAGGATAGCCGTAGGTGCTCAGAGGGCAGAAGGCTATCGCCGCTCCACTATACCACATCTGGCAGATGCCACCATAGTCGGTAGAGTTTGGCACGATGATGATGAGCGTCTGGTCAAGGTTGTCCTTGGTGA
>CAVKNF010000109.1:0-8183 GCA_963657415.1 bacterium
GTACTTTCATAATGCTCTCTCAATTTTTGTATATAATCAACCCAATACTTATTTATATATGAGCGTTGTCAATTTATCCTCGTCGAATATCTCCTGGGCCACCTCTTGGAGTTGCTTGGCGGTGAGTTGCTCTATGTGGCGGTAGAGGGTCTCGATGTCCTTCTCCCATCCGTAGTGCAGGAACGACTTGCCAAAGTCGAGGGCGAAGTTCTCGTGACTGTCGCACGCCAGGGCTATCTGTCCCTTTATCTGCCGCTTGGCTGCCTTGAGTTGCGTTTGCGAGAGAGGACGCTGCATGAATCGGTCAAGTTCCTTTCTCACCAACCGCAGGCACTTGTTGACATCCTTTGGGTCGCAACCGAAATAGGTGGACCATATGCCCGTGTCGCTATAGTTGACCGTCGACGACTCCACGGTGTAGACGAGTCCGTGCTTCTCTCTGAGCGATATGTTGAGTCGCGCGTTCATGCCCGGACCGCCGATAATGTTGTTGAGGAGATATAGAGCCATGCGCTTCTCGTCATGCACGCTGTAGGCGCGTGTGCCTATCATCACATGAGCCTGATGAGTGTCCATATCGCGCGTGATGGTCTGCATCTTCCGCTCTGGCAATTTTTGAGAGTCTTTATCGGCAGCAGCGGCCTTTACCTCCACCTGTGGAAATTCCTGTTTCTCGAGCAGACGGCAGAGGCGAGAGAAACTCACGTCGCCATAGCAGAAGAAGACGGCATTCTGCGGAATGTAGCGTCTGCGGGTAAACCGCACGGCATCATCATGGGTAAACTGTCGCACTATCAACGGATCGCCGAGGATGTTGTGACCAAGGGGATGACGCTCGAAGATGATGTTCTCAAACTCATCGTATATGAGTTCGGCGGGCGAGTCATTGTATGACTCTATCTCGTCGCAGATGACCTCTATCTCCTTATCCACCTCGTCAACAGGATAAGTGCTGTGGAAGACGATATCCGTCAGCAGGTCCACCGCCTTCGACAGATGCTCCTTCAGTATGGCGGAGTGATACACCGTGGTGTCCTTGCCCGTGAAGGCATTGAGTTCGCCTCCCACCTTCTCCAGCGCGTTGATTATCTGCAGATGGTCGCGTCGGGCAGTACCCTTGAATGTCATGTGCTCGCAGAAATGAGCCATTCCCTCATCATATGACATCTCGTCTCTTGACCCCACGGCCAACTGGTAGCCGCAGTATACCACGGGCGAGTTGCAGTAGCGGTGTATGACGCGCAGTCCGTTATTGAGTTTTACTGTATTATACATTTTCCTATATAGAATATTATCGGCACTATGAGCGCCGGGATGTAGTTGAGAGTCTTGCAGTCCTTGATCTTGAGGATTGACAAGCCCGATGACATGATGAGCAGTCCGCCCACGATGCAGAGTTCATTGAGCAATGGTCCCTGCATCACCTCTGCCGACGATGACATGCGCGCTATGAGATAGATTGCTCCCTGCCAGATGAAGAGCACGGGTGCCGCCAATATCATGCCTATGCCATAGGAAGCGCCGAAGACTGCCGACGAGACAAGGTCGAGGGTGGAGTTGGTGAAGAGAAACGTGTTGTCGCCCTTGAGTGCCGAGAGTATCGGACCCACGATGGAGAATGTGCCTATGCAATAGAGCAGGCAAGCCATGGTGAGTCCTTCCGCCAGTCGGCTCGCCCCTTTCTTCTGGGCAAATCTGTCCACGCGTCCCTGCAGGTCGAGCATGCTGCCGATGAGTCCGCCAAGGGCGATGCTCAGGATGAAGAGCACTGGAAACTCGCTCTTGGAGATGTTTTGCACGAAGGCACTGCATCCGAGGGCTATCGATGCCAGTCCCATGGCATTAAACAGCGACTCCTTATACTGGTCCTTTATGCCCTTGCGCATCATGCATCCTGCTATGGTGCCCACGGCGATGCATATGGTGTTTGTTATTGTTCCTATCATTTCTTGTTCAGTATTGCGTTATATTCCGTGTCTGACGACAGCAATTGGATGGCTTTCTTCGACTGAGTGTCAAAGCGCAGGGAGAACTGCATTGCCCCAGCATCATAATAGTAATTTTGCACGATAGACCTGCCCACCATGTATTTTATCATGTCGCGGTTTACCTCCATGTCGTGCTCCAGATTGTGCTTGAGTTTCGCCTCGAGAGCGGCAAACTCCTCCTTGGCGTTGTCGTAATAGCCCTCAAACTTTGCCAGTTCCTTCAGTTGCTCAAGGAATTTCTCCGTCTGCTTGTCATACTTGAAGTTGCTTGCCATGACGCGCTTCTTGAGTTCGTCGAAGTCCTCGTCGGTGAGAGCAAACGTGCTCGGGTCGGCTATCGTAGGGTGCGCCTGTATGTAGTCATATTCATAGTTGAATACTATCTCCGAGGAGTCACGGGCATTGACGAGATAATACACCAGATTGGTCAGCGTGTCTGACTGCACCTCCACATCGGGCTTGATGCCACCGCCGTCGCGCACCTCACGTCCACCTATGGTATGGAAGACGCGTGTCAGCGAGTCGGGAATGTGCTCCTTATAGCCGCCATACTTGTTCTTGTAGTCTATGGCCTGTATGCATCGTCCGCTGGGGATGTAGTATTTGCTTGTGGTGAGTTTCAACTGACCGTTGTAGGGCAGGTCAAGAGTTGTCTGCACGAGTCCCTTGCCAAAGGTGCGCGTGCCCATGACGACGGCGCGGTCGAGGTCCTGCAGGGCGCCTGCCGTTATCTCCGAAGCACTTGCCGTGTTGTCATTCACCAGCACGACAATAGGCATGATGGTGTCGATGGGTTCCACGGTGGTCTTGTATACGCTGTTGGCACGCTGCATCTTACCCTTCATGGTGAGTAGGGTAACATCGCGCGGCACAAACATATTGACGATGGAGATGGCCTCCTGCACCGAACCGCCACCATTCTCGCGAAGGTCGAAGATGAGTTTCTTCATGCCCTGCTGCTTGAGTTCAATGAAGGCGCGGCGCACATCCTTGGCGCAGTCCTCGGTGAATTGGTCAAGATTGATATATCCTATACCGTCCTGCATCATGCCGTAATATGTCACGGGCGGCATCTGTATGGCACGTCGCGTGATGTTGAATGTCATCTCCTTATTGGCGGATGGACGGAAGATGCGGAGTTTGAAGGTGCTTCCCGCATCGCCCCTAAGATGCGAACTCACATAGTCTGTCTTCTTGCCTATCATCGTAGAGTCGTCGATGGAGAGTATTCGGTCGCCCTTTCTCAGTCCTGCCTCCTGTGCCGGCATGTTGGGGTATGGGGCGTCTATCATGCAGCAACCCTGCTGGACGTTTTCGCGTATCAATGCGCCGATGCCGGCATACTTGCCAGTAATCATCTGTCGCAGTTCCTTCACCTCGTCGTCGGGATAATACACCGTGTAGGGGTCGAGCGAATAGAGCATCGCCTTGATGCCATTGCCGATGACCTTGTTGGCGTCAAGGGTGTCGACATAGACCATGTCAAGACTGCGGTAAAGAGAGTTGAAAACATCAAGGTTCTTTGCTACGTCAAAATTGTGACCGTTGCCCTGCGCCATGGCGCATGTGTTGATATATATGAGCAACGTTAGGATAAATCCTGTCCTTCTCATGCAATTTGGTAAATTCATATCAGAATCATATAATGGTGCAAAATTACTATATTATTCCTTATTATATATAAGACACCTCCCCTTTTTCGCCTTTTTTACTATGAAAAAGCAAAAAAGTTGCGAAAACATTTGCAGGTATCAGAAAATGTCACTACCTTTGCACCGCAATTACAAAGCAATGCTTCCTTAGCTCAGTTGGTTAGAGCATCTGACTGTTAATCAGGGGGTCCTAGGTTCAAGCCCTAGAGGGAGCGCAGAAGAGATCGCATAAGCGGTCTCTTTTTTTTGTTTTAGGAGGTACGGCACCCTCGCTTTGCCCTCATACAAACATTTCTCAAGCGAGATGGTGCAGCGAGGACGCAGCACCTACTATGGTTACCAATAATCTTTCAATATTTCCATTTTTCAATATTTCAATATTAATTAGCGAGGACGCTGCAACTACTATTAAATGCATTTCCCTTTGTAAGAATCCCGCTGCAGCACTTGCAGAAGTTGCGTGCAGCGATGTTTTGACATATGCCGCAAACGTGCGCGGCATTTGTCATACATGTTTTTGGCATTTGTCGCAAATGTCTTTGACATATGCCGCACAACCTTTTGACAAATGTCGCACAATCGCCGCAACGAAGTTTTCACATCGG
Source organism: bacterium (assembly GCA_963657415.1). Lineage (GTDB taxonomy): Bacteria > Bacteroidota > Bacteroidia > Bacteroidales > Bacteroidaceae > Prevotella. The sequence goes on from CAVKNF010000109.1 coordinate 4,246, forward strand.
ACAAGCAACGTGCTTGCAGTTTATAGGTGGGAATTTATAGAACCCACCTATAGTAACGATAGTAGGTGCTGCGTCCTCGCTGCACCCTGTCCCAATTGAGATGGTACAGCGAGGGCGCTGTACCTCCTAAGATTACCATTTGCCTGCTTGCGCGATACAACGAGGGCGCTTCGCCTATTTCGGGCAGTTAAAATTAGTTAACCGTGCAGTTATAAAAAAACTTTTATTTACATTTGCCTAAATTTAATTGTTATATCATACAAGAGAGAGATTTTATTGCAGCAAGATAATACAATTCATTAAATATAATCTGATTATTATGAATATGAAAAGACTATCATTGTTTATGTTTCTTCTCGTGGCATTGGCGCTGAATGTCAATGCACAGAGAAAGACAGTAGTAGTGGAGACTCCCAATGTGCAGACTGACACCACGGGCATGATTCTCAAGCGCAAGGTTGCCATCGGCAGATTCTCCAACGAGACCCAATATGCGAAGGGCATCTTCTATGACAAGGAGAACGACCCAATGGGAAAGCAGGCTCTCGACATTCTCTCTGCCAAGTTGGCTGCCTCGGGCAAGTTCCTCCTTCTTGAGAGAAACGACCTCAGCAGTCTGCTAGAAGAGTGCCAGAAGGGAGGCAACGCAGCTTCTACAATAGGTGCCGACTACATGATCATCGGTTCTATCACCGAGTTTGGTCGCAAGAATACAGGCAAGAACGGCGTCTTCACATCACAGAAGACCCAGACCGTGGAGGCTGCAGTGTCTATCCGCCTTGTGGACGTGTCTACAGGACTCATCGTTTACTCTGACGAGGCTAAGGGATCTGCCGAACTCACCACCAAGACGACCATCGGCGTGGGCGGTCAGGCAGGCTATGACGCTACACTGAGCGACAAGGCCATATCAGAGGCTATAGGTCAGTTGGTGGAGAATGTCATCAACAAGTGTACCGACAGCCCATGGAAGACCTACTTCCTCTCATGCGACAATGACGGCGTGCTCATCGCTGGTGGCAAGAGCCAGGGCATCAAGGAGGGCATGGAGTTCTCCATAAAGACCGCAGGCAAGAAGGTGAAGAATCCTCAGACTGGCATCATGATCAATCTGCCAGGCAAGACCGTGGGCACAGCCAAGGTGCTGATGACCGGCGGCGACACAGCAGAGACAGAATATTCGTTTGTGGAACTCTCTACCAATGAGACCATCAACGCATCCAACATGGCTAACTATATAATCGAAGCAAAATGAAAAAGTTATTGATCCTTTTATTTGCATTGCCATTGGTATTATTTGGCTGTAGAGCCAATTATCCAGTAGCACAGGAGAGTGGTAAGGAAGACATGGCATTTCTCCTCTTTGTCAGCGGCAAGCAGTATGCCGGCAAGGACGTACAGGTGACGATAGACAATGCAAGTCCTTTCCAGGCAAGAGTGGTAAAGCAGAAGAAGTCCAACCGCAAGGGCAAGCAGTATGGCGTGGCTACTGGCACACGCAATCTGAAGGTGACCTGCGACGGCAACGTGCTCTATCAGAAGAAGGTGTTCCTCACTACACAAGAAGTTAAACAAATAATCCTACCATAATGAAGAAACTATTATTGGCCGTCGTAGCAGTATTGGCTTTAGGATCATGCTCCACAAGTGGTGTGCAGGATTTGTACTCATGGTATGACTATGAGGATGCAGCATATCAGTATGGCAAGACAAGCACTGACGAAAAGCAGGCGAAACTCCTCGAACAGTATAAGAAACTCGTAGACAACCAGAAAGCTCTCCGTGGCGTTGTGCCTCCGGGAATGTATGCAGAGTATGGTTATCTGCTCTACAAGTGCGGAAAGAAGGACGAGGGACTCGGATTTATGAAGCAGGAGATAAGCATCTATCCTGAGTCGGAGAAGTATATATCACGTATCATCAAACAGCTCGAAAAATGAAAAAGATAATAGCGTTAGCACTCGCAGTGATCACTCTCGCCTCGTGCGGCACTGCCACAAAGACTCTCAGCGAGCAGTATCCTGCCATGTATGAGGAGAAGCCGCTGTCAATAGCCATCATGCCTCCTATCAACCAGACCACTCACGCTGAGGCAAAGGACTATTTCTACACTACGATGTATATGCCTCTCTGCGAGAAGGGATATTATGTATATTCTCCTTACCTGACGATGGAGATGTTTCAGCAGGAGAGCGCCTATGACGCAGAAAACTTCCTCGAGGGCGACCTGAGCCAGTTTAATAATGTGCTCGGTGCAGATGCTGTCATGTTTACCATCATCAAGAAATGGAAGCGCAACAATCTCGGCGGCACCATCTCTGTAAACATCGAGTATATACTCCGCTCCACAAAGACAGGTCAGACTCTCTATTCTCATGAGGGCGACATCAAGTTGGACACAAGCGTAGACAGCGGCAACGGACTGCTCAGCATCTTGGCTACAGTAGTAAATACTGCCACCACCGACAAGGTCTATGCAGGCAGAAGATGTAATGCCTATGTGCTCTCCGACCTCCCTGCCGGCAAGTATTCACCTTACTTCGAGAAGGACATGAACAGCCCTGCAGGTGACAAGATCATCAAGGCTACTGTGAAGTAAAAGGTAATCATAGGAGGTACAGCGCCCCCGCTGTACCATTAGGAAATACAGCGCCCCCGCTGCACCACTCAAGCGAGAAATATTATTTAGGATAATATTGCTTGAGTGGTACGGCGAGGGCGCCGTTCTTGCTATAAAAGCAAAAATCACGTGATTTACTTTGTAATGTCTCTATTTTACAGTAACTTTGTAGTTTGAAATAAACAACTAAATACATGGACTTTAAGAGAACAACCGTCACCGCTGCGCTGCCTTATGCCAACGGTGGTGTACATATCGGCCATCTGGCAGGCGTCTATGTGCCAGCAGATATCTATGTGAGATACTTGCGTCTGAAGAAGCGTGATGTGGTATTCATCGGCGGTTCCGATGAGCACGGAGTGCCTGTGACCATCCGCGCGAGAAAGGAAGGAATAACAGTGCAGGAGGTGGTAGACAGATACCACAACATGATAAAGGACTCCTTTGAGAAGTTTGGCATCTCATTCGACATCTATTCACGCACCACATCCGACATACACCATAAGTTTGCCTCAGACTTCTTCCGCAAACTCTATGACGAGAAGAAACTGCAGGAGATAGAGGAGGAGCAGTATTGCGATGCGGAGACAGGCGAGTTCCTGACCGACCGCAACATCGTGGGCACATGTCCCCGCTGCGGTTTCGAGGGTGCCTACGGCGACCAGTGCGAGCACTGCGGATCGACTCTCTCACCTGAAGAGCTAATCAACCCTACAAACAAGAACAATCCGGGTCATGCTCTCGTGAAGCGCCCCACAAAAAACTGGTATCTGCCACTGGGCGACTATCAGAACTGGCTCAAGCAATGGATTCTCGAGGACCACAAGGAGTGGCGCTCCAATGTGTACGGACAGTGTAAGTCATGGCTTGACATGGACTTGCAACCACGTGCTATGACCCGCGACCTTGACTGGGGTATACCTGTGCCAGTGGCAAATGCCGAGGGCAAGGTGCTCTATGTGTGGTTTGACGCTCCTATCGGATATATCAGCAACACCAAGGAACTCTGCGACAAGAATCCAGAGAAGTGGGGCTCATGGGAGAAATGGTGGAAGGACAGCGACACTCGCCTCATACATTTTATCGGCAAGGACAACATCGTGTTCCACTGCATTATCTTCCCAGTAATGCTCAAGGCTCACGGCGAATACATTTTGCCAGACAACGTGCCTGCCAACGAATTCCTCAATCTCGAGAACGACAAGATCTCCACATCGCGCAACTGGGCTGTGTGGCTCCATGAATATCTCGTGGACTTCCCAGGCAAGCAGGACGTGCTGCGCTATGTGCTCACTGCCAATGCGCCTGAGACCAAGGA
>CAVKNF010000110.1:0-7077 GCA_963657415.1 bacterium
AAGTATGTGATCTTGCCACAGCAGTTCTTGTATGACTTCTTGGGCTGCACGGCGGCACTGTTGTCGGTGCGCACGTCCTTGCAGTCATAGATATAGAAACTGCCTCGCTGGCTTGTCTTGTTGTATGTTGCCACATAGAGTTCGTCGGTAGAGAAGTTGATGTCCATGAATGTCACCTCCTCGTCGGCATCATAGCGGATGGCATACTGATCCTTCGTAGGCAGAGTAAACTTGTTGCTGCTCAGGTATACATACACGCCGTTGTCAAGACTGTAATAGTAGCGGTCATAGGTCGACGTATACACGAAGCGCGCACCCTTGCCAGGCACAGCGGTCTCGGCGGTTGGTGACAGAGACTGACCTTCAAACTCCTCGGCTTTGATATAGTAATAACTGTTGGAGTTTGCCCAAAGGTTGATGTCGCCCGTGGTATTGTTGCGCGCCAGGATATACACCGTACTGCCGTCGCCATTGCCAAACACGGTGATGAGTGTCTGACCGTCAAGCAGACTGCCTGCATCGGGGAAATATGTATCCAGACCGACGTATGAAGCATAGGCATTGAATATCGACACCTTGTTGGCATCATAGTCTACATAGAATGTGCGTGAATACTCCGAACCCCATGACAGGTATTTGCTCAATATCATGTCCTCTGCCTCACATCCTGCAAAGTAACTGTACTCGTAAGGGAACATATACTTCAGGTTGAGATGGGCAAACTTCTTCATGTCCTTGTCATAGGCATAAGGAGTATAACTGTCGGGCATAAACTCCGAAGCCTTGAATCCGGGATAAAGGTCGGTATACTTAATCTCTGAGAGCAAAGTGAAGTTGTTTGGGTCGAGGAAGTAGCAGCAATCGGTAGTAGACACGAGGATGCGCTTCAAGACCGATGATGTCTTGCCATCCCAGAGGTTTACCGAACCGCTGACTGCCTTTACGAGATTTGCCTCAGAGAATCCGTCATTCATCAGTTCCACGCAATGCTCCACGGGAGTTATCACCTTGCCGGCCTCTATCTCCTCGGTAGTAGGAATCTTGATGAAGGTGAGGTTGCCCTTACCGTCGGCATCAAATGATGTCAGCAGGTAGCCTTCCTCAAATGTGCGGTTGATATTCACCTTGTAGTCTATGCTCTGGCCCACCTTACCGTCGGTGGCAGTGAAGTGGAAGTAGTATGTGCCTCCCGCTCTCACCTTATAGTTGAGGTTGCGCTCTTTGCTCACCACCTCCATGTCGCCCTTGGCACCGTTGGTATATGTACCCATCTGCCATGTGTAGGTAAGGTCAGACTCGTTGCCACTATATGCTATCTCAGGATTGATGACCACGTCATTGCCAAGGTCCACGTTATAGGTCTGCATTGTCGACTCGTCGCTTCCCTTTATATTCAGCGAGGGGATGCTGCTTGTGTCTCCCTCCACACTCTCGTCATTGATGCAGGAGGAAAGTCCCACTGACAACATCGCCGACAGAGCCATGGCCATAAGAATATGTATCTTCTTGTTTTTCATCTTTTTCTTTCGTTTGATAGTTTGCCATTAGTTTACCGACGGCACCATCTGCCACTCCATAGTGTCCTTGGTGTCGTTATACATCGGTATGAGCACATACTTGCAGAGGAAATCGCTATAGAAAGCCATCGGACCTCCCTGCTCCATATCCTTTGCATTGATGAAATACTCGCCATATTTGCTTATGAGTTCATCATAGACCGACTTGTCTGCCTTTGGCGCCAGTTCATAGAAGTACTTGAAGAACACCTGCGCATTCTCATAGGTGTAGACAGGCAGCGGATTGAATGTGCCCCACCACTTCGGACGGTCGGGACGGATGTCGGAATACTTGATGGTGAAGAAGTCCTGGCCTGTAGGACGCAGGTCGTCGCTCTCCACAATCTTTATGCGGAGTTTCTTCTCCTTGGTAAGTATCTCTGGGTCTTTGTCGCGCAGGAGTTTTATCTTCACGGTGTCGCTGATGGCGTTGGCAGCCAACTGCGCACGCTCTATGGTGAAGTTCACGCCTTCCACCATGTCGGTGGAGTCGGCTACTACCTGCAGGTCTATTGTTCGTGCCACGGTCTTGGGTATGCCCATCAGCGAGACGGGGATATTGATGACATGCTCCTGGGCGATGTCATAGTCAAAACTGTAGGTGATGACAGAGTCGGCAGTCTCGTTCTCATTCTCATAATCGAAGAATACGGAGTCCTTCTGCGTGGTGTCATACAGTTTATAGTCTGCCTCGCAACTCACCACGAGCATAGCCACGGCTGCCATCGCGAGGGTATATATATTCTTTATTCTCATTGTCTTTTCTCTCTACGTTGTTGGTTTAGATGGAAAATCATATCACCCACCTTTAGTTTCTATAATTCAACTCTTCCTGTGGTATAGGAATCACGTATACGTCCTCGCTTGCTGGTATGACCCTACTGTCGAGGTTGGAGATGATGTCCTTGTTGAGGCGCTTCATGTTATACCACACCTGACCCTCGCCAAACATCTCCTTGTGATACTCATTATAAATCATGTCCTTGGTGAGTGTCACGTCGGCTCTCAATGAAGGGAGTCCGCGAGAGTTGGTCTCGGCATTGAAGTATTCCACTGCCTTGGCATAGTCGCTCTCGAGGAATGCCTCGGCTGCGATGATGTAGAGTTCCGACACGTGGAGCATGTTGATACCCGAGATGCGTGTCACCCAGTCCTTAGGCACATTCTGACTCTCCTCGATGGTGTAGTAGTCCACCGTCTTCAGGCAGCGTACATAACCCGAACCGCTTTTAAACCAGTTCTTGCGGAAATCCTGGTCGATGCCTGTCACGTCCTGTGAATACACGGCATCATATGGCATGAGGTGGGTGGCACCAGAGTCGTCGGTATAAGGGTCATAACTGGTGTATGACTGATACTTGTAGAGATAACCGTTGGCGGTGTCGTTGTAGGTGTTGGAATATATTCCCCACAATGTCTCCTTCGTCGAGAGTTTGCCTGCGAAGAGGTCTTTGATCTCTGACGGTTCGGCCAACGGGAACTTGCCGCTGTCAATCACCATCTTGGCATACTTGCCTGCATTCGCCATGTCGCCCTTCATCCAATACACCTTGGCGAGCATGGCCAACACTGCGTAGTAGTTGCAATGGGTCTCGCGGTAGTTCTGAAACTTGAAGTACATGTTGTTGTTGCGTGGATAGACGATATTGTCTTTCTCGTCTTCGAGCAACTGCTCTGCCTCGAGCAGATCCTTGAGGATAAGTTCATAGTCTTCGCCCACCTTCTTAAACTCGTTCTCAGTCATGGTGTAGGTGGTGGTGTAAGGTATGCCCTGCTTCTCGGTATTGGTGGAGCAGAAGAGTCGAAGGATGTCGAAGTGCAACCATGCTCTTACGGCGAGCATCTCGCCCTTATAGAGGTTGTAAAGAGGAAGTTCATCCTTGGTGCGACCCTCGAGGTTCTTCAGCACATTGTTGGCATAGCCGATGCTGAGATATGCTCCTGTCCACACATTGGCGAAGCGTGTCTTCAGATATGTGTTGTCATACTGGTAGCGCTCTGCCGCACGTGTGCCCGACTCCACACTGTTTTGGTCGAAGTCCTGAGCCATGCAGTCGGTCAAGCCCCAGTAGAGGTCCTTGCCATAGAGTGCCGAACTGGACTGCAGCGAACCGTAGACGCCATAGATGGCTGACTCAAATCCGTCGGCATTTTCAAACAGTTCGTCTTCCACCTTCTCTGACTTCGGTCGCACGTCGAGGAAGTCGTTGCACGAGGTGAGTGCAAACATTCCTGCCATTGCAGCGACAGTCATGAAGGAGTGTATATTGAAATGTTTCTTACACATTATTATATTATATATAGTGTTATGTCTTTTATCTTTCATTTCCATGTCCTCCCCTATCTTTAGAATGTCACACTTGCCGACATATTGATGCTGCGGCTGTAGGGATAGGATGTACCACGCTCATATTTCGCTGCGGTGATGCGGAAGAGGTCTTCCGTGCCCACGCCGACATAGAGTTTCTGTATGTGCAACTTCTTGAGGAATGAAGTGGGCACATTATACTGCAGATACACGCTCGAGAGATACAACTCGTTGTCCTTCTCTATGAAGCGGTCGGTATAGGTGTCGCTGCTTCCGCCTGTGGTGGTGATGTCGAGATATGCCACCACATCGCCAGGATTCTTCCAGCGCTCGGTGAAGGCACGCACATCACAGTTGTACTTGGGGTTGACACCCTCCACCTTGGATGCTCGTGTGGAGTTATACATGTCGCCGCCAAAGCGATAGGACATGCTGGCGCTAAGTGAGAAGGAGCGAAACTTCAGCATGGTGGAGATACTTCCCTGCATGATAGGATTGGTGTCACCACACGACACCTGGTCCTTGGAGTCATAGGTGTAGGTGTAACTGCCGTCCTGCTTGATGTATATCTCCTTACCCGTGGCAGGGTCGATGCCGGCGGAGCGCACGGCATAGATAGCCGATGGCGACTCGCCCTCACGATACTGCGACAGAGGTGATGAAGAGATTGTTCCGCTGGATGTCTGACCTGTAGCGTTCTGCTCATTCTTGCGCTTCAGAGCCTCTGATATCTTGTTGATGACAGTCTTGGAGTGCAGGCCGTTGACAGAGAGGTTCCACTCCCAGTCGCGTGTCTGGATGATCTTGCCCCAGAGGGAGAACTCGATACCGTTGCTGGTCTGCGAACCGAGGTTTGCCTTCACGGATGTGGCACCCGATGATGGTGGCAGCGACTTGTCGATGAGCATGTCGCAGGTCTTCTCGTTATAGAAGTCGAGGTTTACGTTCATGCGGTCGTGGAGCAGAGATGAGGTGATGCCGACATTAAATTTCTTCGTTGTCTGCCACTTCAAGTCGGGGTTTGCCATACCGAGAGGAATGGCGCCTACGCCTGTGTAGCCGATGTAGTCGCTACTGTATTTATAAGTTGTGATAGCCTGATAGGCATCAAACTTCACGCTACCCGTGTAACCGTAACTACCGCGGATGCGCAGGGTGTTGACCCATCCGAGTTTCTTGATAAACTCCTCATTGTGGAGGTTGTAGCCCACACCCACTGACCAGAAGGGAGCGTAACGGTAGTTGGCACCAAACTTGGATGATCCTGACAGACGATAGGATCCGTCCACCACGTAGCGGTTCTTCCACATGAAGTTGGCGGCGGCAAATGCACCCACACTCGTAGACAGCGACTCCGATCCCGAAGGACTGCCGCTCGTAGGATAAGAGGTGGCATAAGCCAGGTCGTTCTGATTGTCATTGAGAAATCCCGATGCACGCATCGTGCTCGACTGGCTGTCTGTACGCTTCACCTCACCACCGAGGTTGATGGTGAGCATGGTGCCGTCCTTGTCGAAATTGTGTATGTAGTTACCGATGAGTTTGGCAGCCCATGAGTCCGTCTTGCTTGTGCCCAGAGTGTAGGAACCTTTCTCCTTCAGCACTGTGGTGTTGGTGTAGAGGTTTGACTCTGGAGATGTGAAGGAGTCGCTGGTGCCACGGCTGGTGTTGTATGACACCTGACCAGTGATATAGAATGTCGGTTTGATGTTGTATCGTGCATCGAGCGATATCTCCTGTGTGCGGCTCTCTGACTTGCCGAAACTGCTCAGCGAGGCTTCATAGAGAGGGTTGTTCATCTCGTATGACAGGTTGCGGCGCAGATTGCCATACTCGTCATAGGGAGAGTCATAAGGGTTGCACCTCAGATAATCTGAAAAACTGCCATACTTTGATGTATTTGTGCTCAGTTCGTCGTGAGATGCACGCAGGGTGAGGATGAGGTCCTCGATGGCTGTATAGGAGAGGTATACGTTCATGCCGTAGCGCTTACGTCCGTCGTCCTTCATCACACCGTTGGTGTTGGCATAACTTGCCGTCACATTATAGTCGAGTCCCGAACCGCGTCCCGAGATAGAGAGTGAGTGGTCGTGGGAGAAACTGTTGCGTATAGGTTTTGACTTCCAGTCGGTATTCTGTCCGCTGCTCACGAGGGCGAGTTTCTCATAGTAGTCATTGTCGAGGCTTCCGCTTGTGGAGTCATAGAGTCCGGCGAGACGCTCGAGTTCGAGTTTCTGCGCAGCATTACAGTAGTTGTAACTGCTAAGGTCGGCAAAACTCAACTGCGGAGTCACGGTGTAGCGTATGCGCACTGGCGACTGACTAACGCGCTTTCTCTCCACCACGATGACGCCGTTAGCAGCATTCTCACCATAGAGAGCCGTAGCGGAAGCATCCTTCAAGATGTCCACGCGCTCGATGTCATGGATGTCGATGTCATAGAGTGCCGTGAGGCTCTGCTCCACACCGTCGATGACGATGAGCGGCGCATTGAGTCCCACCTCGTCATTGGTGGCAAGCGATGTGGTGCTACGTATCACCAGATCAGGCACACTGTTAGGGTTAGATCCGGCAGCATTGTTCTGCTGGATGTTAAGACTCGGGTCGAGAGTGGCGAGCGACTGCAGGATGTTTGTAGGCGAGATGCTCAATATCTCGTCACCCGTGATAGTCTTGGCAGCACCCGTGAAGGTCTGCTTCTTACGTGTGAAGTAACCGTTGACCACGACATCGCTGATGAGTTTCGGATCGCTCTTCATCACCACCTTCATGTTATGGCCGGCCTTCACGGTCTGCGTCTCCATACCCATGTAGGAGAAGGTGAGCTTCTGTCCTTTCAGTGGTACTGATTTGATACTAAACCGTCCGTTCACGTCTGTGATGGTAGCCACATTCGCTCCCACCACCTTCACCTGTACGCCGATGAGCGGTTCGTTGTCTTCCGAGGAATAGACTATACCGCTGATGGCATTGGCACCTGGTTTGCCATCATTGACGACCACGGTCACCCCATTGCTTTGGGCTTTCATGCCCACAGGGACTACCGATGACATCAGCATGGCTGCAAATAAGTATTTGTGCATCTATTAAATGTTGATTGTATATTTTGTTATCCTTTTTGAGTCGCGGCACTCTTGCCACAACTTAATCTCTCTTATATCTCCTTGAGATTGCAGCGAGGACGCTGCAACTACTATGAATGCCCTGTAAGGG
>CAVKNF010000110.1:7087-8136 GCA_963657415.1 bacterium
AAATATAGGAGGTGCAGCGCCCTCGCTGCACCCTTCGCTATCAGGAAATCCTTGCTTGAGATGGTACGGCGGGGGCGCCGTACCTCCTAAATATTACTTCACTACGACCTTCTTGCCGCCAATGATGTTGACGCCCTTCTGAGGAGCGCTGAGCTTCATGCCCTGCAGATTGTAGATCGCTGATGACTTGCTCTCTGCCTTTACGTCGCTGATGCCATTGGATACCTCACCCGCATACTTATATGAAATGGTGGTCTGAGCCTCATCGAGCAAAGCATAATATGTGGTCTTGCCGTCGGCTGTGGTAACTACGCCTGTGGTGTAACCCTCCGGTGTGGCTGGTTCCACAATGTGTGGCTGGTCATATTCAGCAACATTATACTGCAGCGGAGCGACAGGCTGGGCTACGTCTGTGTAGGCATCATTCTTGCGAGTGACAGCACCATAAATTTTGAGTGTGCCGTCCTTTACCTCATATGCCGAGAATGTCTCTGCGTTGTCTCCATTGTCAGTTGTCTCGTCATATCCGTCATAGGTAGCGATGTAGTCCCAATCCATGTCGTCCTTATCCAGACGCAAGAAGAAGATGTCGGTGTTGCCTTTAGCCTTAGTTTCCATTTCTGAACCTTTAACAAACGGACAATTCTGTATATAACTACCGCAAAGATAGAGACTGTCACCAGCCACAGACAGCGAGGCAACCTCAGGCTGAACAAGCGATGAAGCACCAGAAGCCCAATAATACACGCCATCATAAGCCTTACCAACAACGGTTGCATTCTCCACGTCAACACCTGCCAAATAGAAACCATTGAGTCCACCTGCATACGCGAATGATGCCTCATCCTTCTGCTCACCGTTAACATTGAGCACACCTTTGGAAGAATAGCCATCCACATTTACAGCCAGATAAAGTTTCTTACCGTCGCTTGTCAACTTACCCGACTCTACACCAAATCCCATATAGCTTGTATCGGTATATACGCCAGAACCTCCAAATAATACTGGAGCTGACTTGATGCCGAGTGTCTCCTCGTTAATCTCTGCAG
>CAVKNF010000111.1:0-8122 GCA_963657415.1 bacterium
TGAGAGGGCAAAGCGAGGACGCTTCGCCTACTAAAATAGTTGCATCCAATTAGGCTATACGTTTGTAATATGTCCGTCTGAGGGATGTAAACACTCCGATTCGCTAATGTTTTGACATATGTCGCAAAGTTGTGCGGCATTTGTCAAAGACGTTTATGGCATATGTCAAAGACTTGTGCGACATATGCCGCACAAGTCTTTGACATATGTCGCACAATCGTCGAAAGCACCCTCTTACAACGAGAAAACGCGCTTATCACATCGGTAATAACAACTATTCACATATAAAGAACAATATATTAAGGTTACGAAACCACATAATATTATAATGAATAGCAACATATTATGCCAAAAGCATTAACTTTGCACAGGAAATACGTCGGACAGGCAGTCAATCGTCAGACTGCCACCACCGATGAAAGAACAATCGACAACAAGTCTGCCATGTGGAAATATTATGCTTTGCTGTCGGCACTGTTTGCCGCGCTGACAGCCATATTCGCAAAGATAGGAGTGAAAGACATCAATTCCGACCTTGCCACCGCCATTCGCACAACCGTCATCCTCGCCATCACCTGGGGCATAGCGATAGCGGGAAGCCACGGAGGAGAGATACGCAACATCAGCGGACACACATGGATATTCCTCATCCTGTCGGGCATCGCAACGGGATTGTCGTGGCTATTCCACTTCAAGGCCCTGCAAATGGGCAATGTCTCTCGCGTGGCACCAATAGACAAGTTGAGTGTGGTCATCACGATATGCTTGTCATGCCTGCTTCTCAAAGAGCAAATCAGCATGAGGGTTGTCATCGGAGCCTTGCTGATAACGACGGGAAGCATCGTGATGTTGATAAAATAATATTCAAACAGCGTTTGAACGGCAGACAAGGAACTATGCATGGTAAAAAAGACCGTCATCAGAAAAAAGCGCCGTCAAACTTTGCCGTTTCATCAGAAAGGAGTATTTTTGTAGACCAATAATATATAAGGTGACAACACACCGCCAAGCGCAGACAATATAAAACTATCGAACATAACAAACACAACAAGAATAAAGAAATGAGAAAGGCAATTATCACTGTAGTGGGCAAGGACACCGTGGGCATCATAGCCAGCGTGTGCGGATACCTCGCCGAACAGAACGTCAACATTCTGGACATCAGCCAGACCATCGTGCAGGAGTATTTCAACATGATGATGATCGTAGACCTCTCGAAGTGTGAGAAGGACTTCGACGCAGTAAGTGCAGAACTCTCCGCACTGGGCAAGACCACTGGCGTACAGGTAAAATGCCAACTTGACGACATATTCAACATAATGCACAGGATATGATTAACATCAACGAAGTACTCGAAACCAACCGTATGGTGGAGCAGGAAAACCTCGACGTGCGCACCATTACGATGGGTATCAGTCTCTTGGACTGTGCCGACCATGACCTGCAGACCACCTGCAACAACATATACAACAAGATAACGACTCTCGCCAAGGATCTCGTGGCTACGGGCGAGGCCATCAGCCGCGAGATAGCCATACCTATCGTCAACAAGCGCATCTCCATCACACCTATATCTATGGTGGGAGGCAACTGCTGCAAGACTCCCGACGACTATGTGGAGATAGCGAAGACTCTCGACCGCGCTGCCGCCGAGACGGGTGTCAACTTCCTCGGAGGCTACTCTGCGGTGGTGTCAAAGGGTATGACCAAGAGCGACGAACTGCTCATGCGCTCCATACCAAAGGCGATGGCAGTGACGGAGCGCATCTGCTCGAGCGTGAATGTGGGTTCCACCAAGACTGGCATCAACATGGACGCCGTGAGACTGATGGGCGAGATAATAAAGGAAACGGCAGAAGCCACGAAGGACAACGGATCGATGGGATGTGCCAAACTTGTAGTACTCTGCAACGCGCCCGACGACAACCCATTCATGGCAGGAGCCTTCCACGGCCCGAGCGAAGCCGACGCCATCATCAATGTGGGCGTCAGCGGACCTGGTGTGGTGAAATATGCACTGGAGCAGATGGACGCACACTCTACCGACGGTCAGCCCGCAAACTTTGAGATACTCTGCGAGACTATCAAGAAGACAGCATTCAAGATTACCCGTGTGGGTCAGCTCGTGGCTCAGGAAGCATCCAAACGTCTGCACGTGCCCTTCGGCATCATCGACTTGTCGCTCGCCCCTACCCCAGCCATCGGCGACTCAGTGGCAGACATCCTGCACTGCATCGGCGTGGACCAGGCAGGAGCACCGGGCACAACAGCAGCACTTGCACTCCTCAATGACCAGGTGAAGAAGGGCGGCGTGATGGCGTCAAGTTATGTCGGCGGTCTCTCGGGCGCATTCATTCCAGTGAGCGAAGACCAGGGAATGATCGACGCAGTAAATGCAGGCGCATTGACGATAGAGAAACTCGAAGCCATGACATGCGTATGCTCCGTAGGTCTTGACATGATAGCCATACCGGGCGACACGCCAGCCACCACCATCTCGGGCATCATAGCCGACGAGGCAGCCATCGGAATGGTGAACCAGAAGACCACAGCCGTGAGAATCATCCCTGTGGTGGGAATGGGCGTAGGCGACACTGTGGAGTTTGGCGGACTGCTGGGCTATGCCCCAATAATGCCCGTAAATCCGTTCGGATGCAGTCGTCTTGTAAACAGACAAGGACGTATACCAGCGCCGATACATAGTTTCAAAAACTAACACAGTTAAGTGCATAAAAATAGAATATCCCGTATATTAATAGATTAATTTACCTCATAGTTGTTGATTTTATGCAATAATATTTGTTGCATACATGTATTTGTTGTAATTTTGCATTGTGAAAAATGTTCACATAAGAGAGATTAGGTACAAATAATAAGTAAAGTCAACATCTATGAAGGTAAAGACAAGCAGACTTGAAACCCTGAAGGTGCTCATCTCGAGTATGGAATTAGGGTCACAGGAGGAAGTTCTGCGTGCACTGAAAAAAGAGGGATTCACACTGACACAGGCCACATTGAGCCGCGATCTGAAACAGTTGAAAGTGGCAAAGGCGGCAAGCATGAGCGGCAAGTACGTATATGTATTGCCCAACGACACCATGTATCGCCGCGTGTCAACGCCCAAGAAGGCAAGCGAGATGCTCACCACATCGGGATTCGTTTCAATAAACTTCTCGGGCAACATCGGTGTCATAAAGACACGACCGGGCTATGCCAGCAGCATCGCCTACAACATCGACAACAGCGACATACCCGAGATATTGGGCACCATTGCCGGTGACGACACAATACTGATAATACTCCGCGAGGGAATCGACACCATAGAACTGACAAAAAACCTTGACGCGATAATCCCCATCCACGGATAAAACAGACTACACAAGGACAGACATTTAGGAAATGAATGAGATTGAAGTAAAGGTAGCAGGCAAAGAAGACGAAAAATATGTCGACTACATCCTCAAGACCATAGAGGACGCCGCAAAGGTGAGAGGTACAGGCATAGCCAAGCGCACACACGAATACCTTGCTACCAAAATGCGTGAAGCCAAGGCAGTGATAGCCCTCAAGGGCGACACATTTGCCGGTTTCAGTTACATAGAGACGTGGGGCAACAAGAAATATGTCACCACTTCCGGACTTATCGTACACCCCGACTTCCGCGGACTCGGACTGTCGAAGCGCATCAAGGACCTTACGTTTACGCTGGCACGCACACGCTGGCCACACGCTAAGATATTCTCCTTGACAAGCGGAGCGGCGGTGATGAGAATGAACACGCAGTTGGGCTACAAGCCGGTGACGTTTGCCGACCTCACCGACGACGAGGCATTCTGGCGCGGATGCGAGGGTTGCATCAATGTGGATGTGCTCCACCGCACAGGCAGGAAATACTGCATATGCACGGCTATGCTCTATGACCCGACAGAACATCTGCCGGCGAGCATACCCGAAGACGTATTGGAGAGAATAAAGGAATTGGACGGCAAAAAAATAGGATAAAGCAAATTTATAGAACCCACCTTAAGTTAATTATGGCAAAGAAGAAAGTAGTAGTGGCCTTCTCAGGAGGTCTTGACACAAGTTATAACGTGATGTATCTCACCAAGGAGATGGGTTACGACGTGTATGCCGCATGCGCCAACACAGGCGGTTTCAGTGAGGAACAGCTCAAGAAGAACGAGGAGAACGCATACAAACTGGGAGCGGTGAAGTATGTCACTCTCGACGTGACTCACGAATATTATGAGAAATCGCTGAAATACATGGTATTCGGCAATGTGCTCCGCAACAACTGCTATCCTATATCAGTATCGTCAGAGCGCATATTCCAGGCTCTTGCCATAGCAGAATATGCCAAGGAGATAGGTGCTGACGCCATAGCACACGGTTCGACAGGTGCAGGCAACGACCAGATACGTTTTGACATGACATTCCTCGTGAAGGCGCCAGGCGTGGAGATCATCACTCTTACGCGCGACAAGAACCTCTCGCGCCAGGAGGAAGTGGACTATCTCAATGCCAACGGATACTTTGCCGACTTCACAAAACTGAAGTACAGTTACAATGTAGGTATCTGGGGAACAAGTATTTGCGGTGGCGAGATACTCGACTCTACACAGGGTTTGCCTGAGAGTGCATATCTGAAGCACGTCACAAAGGAAGGACCTGAGATACTGAAACTTGGTTTCGACAAGGGCGAACTCTGCTCTGTCAACGGAGAGAAGTTTGACGACAAGATAAAGGCCATACAGAAGGTCGAGGAGATAGGTGCTGCTTATGGCATCGGTCGCGACTGTCATGTGGGCGACACCATCATCGGCATCAAGGGCCGCGTAGGTTTTGAGGCTGCAGCACCTATGCTCATCATCGGCGCTCACCGCTTCCTCGAGAAATATGTATTGTCGAAGTGGCAGCAGTATTGGAAGGACCAGGTGAGCAACTGGTATGGCATGTTCCTGCACGAGAGCCAGTATCTCGAACCGGTGATGCCGGATATCGAGGCTATGCTCACATCTTCGCAGCGCAATGTGACGGGCGAAGTGACCTTGGAGCTGCGTCCGCTGAGTTTCCAGACTGTCGGTGTGGACTCTCCTAATGACTTGGTAAAGAACAAGCTCGGTGAATATGGCGAGACTGCCAAGGCATGGACATCAGATGATGCCAAGGGATTCATCAAGGTGACATCTACAGCACTTAGGGCTTACTATCTGGCACATCCGGAGGAGAGAAAGTAAAAACAACCCCTACCCTGTCCTGCGGACATCCCTCCCCCAGGGGAGGGTGATGAATACCTTTCTATTGTACGACTTATGGGATTTGAACATAACTTTGCGGCGCCAGACAGGTATATGCTGTTGAGGGAATTTGCCCGAAAGAACAAACAGTATCCTACGGAGGCGGAGACGGTGATGTGGGAACACCTGCGGAGCAAGCAGTTATGGGTAAAGTTCAATAAGCAATACATCATAGCAGACTATATAGTGGATTTTGTCTGCCTGGACAGGAAACTGATAGTTGAAGTTGATGGTGGTTACCACTCGGAATATGAGCAAATGGAGAAGGACGTCCACAGGACAGAACGCTTGGAGCACCTTGGTTTTTCAGTGCTTAGATTCTCTAACGAGGAGGTATTGACGGGAATAGGACATGTGTTAGATGTTATTAGAAACGAATTATATAAGCTATAATTAATAATGAAGAAGTTGACTCTTTCACAGAATAAGAAACTGGCTGGCGTTTGCGGTGGCATAGCGGAGTATCTTGATGTAGACCCTACGGTAGTACGTCTGATATGGACTTGCGCCACCCTCTTCACCTGTTTCGCAGGATTCCTCATCTACATCATCTTTTGGATTGTGGTTCCTAAGGAACAGGACACATTTTAGATATAGGTAGTTATATAAATTCCTATTAGGTATAGGTAGTTATATAAATTCTTACCTACAACAATATCAGATGCAACAACAAATGAATCAAACAGATACAAACAAGCAGTCACATTTCTCGTCCTCCCCTGGGGGAGGACTACAGGTGGGGGTTCCTGGATTAATTAAGGTGGGGGTCTTAGGTGCAGCCGGCTACACTGGTGGCGAACTCATACGCATTCTCCTCAACCATCCTGCCGTGGAACTTGTCTTCGCCAACAGCGAATCGAATGCTGGCAACAAGATATACAGCGTGCATGAAGGACTCATCGGCGACACAGAGATGGAGTTTACGTCAGAGATGCCTTTTGACAAGGTGGACGTGGTGTTCTTCTGTTTCGGTCACGGCAAGAGTGAGGCGTTCTTGAAGGAGCACACCATTCCAGCCAATGTGAAGATCATCGACCTCGCACAAGACTTCCGCATTGCTGGCAGTCATGACTATGTGTACGGATTGCCCGAGACACACAAAGACATAATAAAGGAGGCACGACATCTTGCCAATCCCGGATGCTTTGCCACATGCATACAACTCGCTCTGTTGCCGGCACTTAAGTCGGGCATCATCTCGGGCGACATACATGTCAACGGTATCACGGGCAGCACAGGAGCAGGACAGAAGCCAGGCGCCACGACACACTTCTCTTGGCGCAATGACAACATATCCGTATACAAGACATTCACCCACCAGCACCTGCTGGAGATAAACCAGACTGTGCAGGAATTGCATCCCGGCTATGACGGACGAGTGCTCTTCATACCGCAGCGCGGATGTTTTGCCCGCGGTATCTTCGTCACAGCCTATGCCAAGTGCGACAAATCCATAGAGGAAGTGCAGCAGATATATGCCGACTACTACAAGGATGCCGCATTCACACATTTCACCACCAAGTCGCCTGACATGAAGCAGGTGGTGAACACCAACAAGGCTGTGGTCTATGTGGAGCGTTATGAAGACCAGCTCCTCATGATCAGTTGCATCGACAACCTACTGAAAGGTGCTGTCGGACAGGCAGTGCAGAATATGAACCTCATGTTCGGCCTTGACGAGAAGACCGGACTGCAATTAAAAGCAAGCGCATTCTAATGAATCTATTCGACGTATATCCTCTTTTCGACATAGCAATCGCCAAGGGCAAGGGTTGCACAGTGTGGGACTCTGAAGGTCAGGAATATCTCGACCTCTATGGCGGTCATGCCGTTGTCAGCATAGGCCACTGTCATCCTCACTATGTGGAGGCTATGACACGACAGCTCAACACGCTGAGTTTCTATAGCAACTCCGTGCAGAACCCTCTGCAACAGGAACTTGCAAAGCGACTCGGCAAGGTGTGCGGTTATGATGACTATCAACTGTTTCTCATCAACTCGGGAGCGGAAGCCAACGAGAACGCACTGAAACTGGCATCATTCTACAACGGACGTACTCGCATCCTGTCTGCCGAGAAGGCTTTCCATGGTCGTACATCGCTTGCCGTAGAGGCTACCAACAACCCGAAGATTATCGCCCCGATAAACGACAACGGTCACGTGACATATCTGCCTCTCAATGACCTCGACGCATGGAAGAAGGAGATAGAGAAAGGCGACGTGTGCGCTGTCATCCTGGAGTGCATACAGGGTGTGGGCGGCATACGCATGGCAGACAAGGCATTCGTGCGGGGTCTGCGTAGCCTTTGCGACGAATATGACACGGTGCTCATCTTCGACGAGATACAGTGCGGATACGGCAGAAGCGGCAAGTTCTTTGCCCACCAGCACCTGGATGTCAAAGGCGACATCATCACCGTGGCAAAGGGCATATGCAACGGCTTCCCAATGGGCGGTGTCATCATATCTCCTAAATTCAAGCCCGTATACGGTCAACTCGGCACCACATTCGGTGGCAACCACTTGGCATGCGCCGGAGCCATCGCCGTGCTCGACGTCATAGAGAGCGAACATCTCGTGGAGAATGCACACAACGTGGGTACACATCTCATGAACAGCCTCAAGGAAGCACATCTGCCACATGTGGTCGACGTGCGCGGCGAGGGTCTCATGATAGGCATCGAACTCGATGTGCCTTACAAGGAAATAAGAAACAAGTTGGTAAAGGAACAGCACTGTTTTACAGGTTGTTCGGGCACCAACGTGCTGCGACTGCTCCCGCCACTGTGCATCACACAGCAGCAGGCTGACGACTTCATAGAGAG
>CAVKNF010000112.1:0-3835 GCA_963657415.1 bacterium
GATAAAGACTCTGCTGCGCACCACCGGCGACACCCTGCAGTCGATAGCCATGCAACTGGATTTCCCCGACCAGTCATTCTTCACCCGCTACTTTAAGAAACTTACTGGCATGACTCCCTCGGAATTCAGAGTGGCGCTGACAGTATGATACATATAAAAGTTACGGCACCCCTTGTGGGAGGCGCCGTAACTACTAAGCATTCTTTCTGTATTCTGTAGGTGTCTTGCCCGTGTGGGTCTTGAAGAAACGCACGAAGTGCTGTGGATATTCAAAACCCAACTGTCGGCTCACCTGTGTGACATTCAACGTTTCGTCAGACAATAATTCCTTTGCAGCACGGATAACTCTACCGTTGATATAATCCTTGGCTGTGCGTCCTGTCTCAGTCTTCACCAGTTCGCCGAAATATTTTGCCGAGTAACAACATTTGTCGGCAAAGTATGCCACTGAGGGCAATCCCTCATGGATGGCATTCTTTGCTATGTATTCGTCGAGCATAGTGGTAAACTTCTTCACCACAGAGTGGTTGATCTCCTCCCTCGTAATGAACTGGCGGTCATAGAAGCGTAGGCAGTAATTCAACAACAATTCGATATTGCTCACTATCAATTCCCGCGTGTGTTTGTCAATGTTATGCCCAAGTTCCTGTTGTATCATTGCGAGCACATCTCGGAAAATCTTTATCTCGTCCGTGGAGAGATGCAGAGCCTCATTTGATGTGTAGTCAAAGAATTCATAGCGGCTGATGTTGCGTCCCAACTGTGTGCGATTGAGCAAGTCGGGATGAAAGAGTAGGGCAGTCCACTTGGGATAGACCACATCAGGATTCGGTTTGACATGTATGGTTTGTCCAGGAGCGAAACTCGTCAGAGTCATCTCGTCAAAATCATACTCCGTTCTGCCATAAGAAAGTTTGCAACCTTTGTTCTCTTTTAGAAACAAGCAATAGAAACCATAGGTGACTATATGCTCTTCCACGGTGTGTTCTTTGTCATAGCGAATCACACTTACCAACGGGTGTTGGGTCTCGAGTCCATAACAGTCGTTGAATTCCTGAATGGTGTTGAATGTCAAATTCTTCATAATAAAGATAAGATGTCTTCCACTATCTGTTCGTCGAGCAAGCGGTTGTCAGAGAGCAACTGCTGCAGGTCATATCTGTCATAGAGGTCTTTCTTCACTCCGCCGACGATAACTTTCATGTCGGATGTGCCGTAATAGGACGCTATGCGCTCGCCGAAACCTCCGTCCTTGCATCCGTCCTCGAGAGTCACCACAATCTGATGGTCAGGCTTCAGGCTGTCGAGAGTTTCTGCATCTACGGCATTGAGATAGCGCGGATTGATGAGAGTGGCGTCGATGCCTTTGTCGGCAAGCAGACGCATGACGCTCTCGCCCTTCTGATAGAAAGAGCCGGCAGCAATTATCGCAACTTTCGAACCTTTATGGGTTATCTTGTATTTCGGACTGAAGCCATATTCTGTGTCTACCTCCTCTGTGGTGTGTATCACGCCGTTGCTTGGCATACGCAGGGCCACGGGCTTCTCATCCTGAAGGATAGCCCACTTGAGCATGGCGAAATATTCCTCGCATGTTGTCGGGGCAAGATATGTCAGGTTTGGGATGCTGCAGAGCATAGGGATGTCGAAGAGGCAGATGTGTGTGATGTCGTTCAGAGACCCCGTGCCACCCCATACCACGTTGATGACGGCAGGATTGGAGTTGATGCAAAGGTCCTGTGCTATCTGGTCATAGGTGCGCTGCACGAAGGTGCTGTATACTGTCCACACAGGATGCAGTCCGCCCTTTGCCATTCCCGATATCATTGCCACAGCCTGTTCCTCTGCTATGCCCATGTCGATGTGCTGCTTGCCAGCCTCCTTGCGTTTCTGCTGATTAAATCCTGCGGCAGAGGGAGTTCCGGCGGTAACGGCAATGAGTGTCGGGTCGCTCTTCATTTCCTTGAGCATCCAGTTGCTATAGAGTTCCTCATATGTCTCCATGGCAGGCATTGCCGGACGGCTTCCGTCCTCGATATTGAAAGGCATTCCCCAGTGCCAAGCCTCCTTGTTCTCTACAGCGGGAGCAAAACCGTGACCCTTCTCCGTGTGGATGTGTACTATGGTAGGTTTGTCCGTGCCTTTCACCTTGCGAAACATCTCGATGAGTTTCTCCACATTGTTGCCCTCTTCAAGATAATAGTAGTCAAATCCCCATGCCTTAAACCAGTTGTGCTCGCAGGTGCCGTTGCTCTCGCGCAATGCACGGAGATTCTTGTATATGCCACCATGATTTTCGGCTATAGACATCTCGTTGTCGTTGACGATGATGATGATGCCCGTGCCGAGTTCGGAAGCCTCGTCGAGACCTTCAAATGCCTCACCGCCCGAGAGCGAACCGTCACCGATGACGGCTATGATATTCTCGTCTGTACCTTTTATGTCACGCGCCTTCTGTAGTCCGGTGGCAAGACTAACGGATGTGGAAGTGTGACCTACCTCAAAGTTGTCGTAGACAGGACTTTCCGCAGGGGATGAATATCCCGATATGGCATTCATGTCGTCGATGTCGCCCAAGAATCCCGATGCGCGTCCGGTCAGCACCTTATGCGGATAACTCTGGTGGCTAACGTCGAATACTATCTTGTCCTTCGGTGCGTCAAACACATAGTGCATGGCTACGGTAGCCTCCACAAAACCAAGGTTTGGTCCCACGTGTCCGCCATGCTTGCTTACGCGGTTGAGCACAGCCTTGCGAGTTTCATCAGCAACAGTCTTCAGCGCCTCAATGTCCAACTTCTTCAAGTCGGCAGGCGATGTAATGTTTTCGATATACATACTTGTCGTTTTTTATATTGATTTGTTACTGATGCAAAGTTACTGACAATGGTGGATAGGCTTTATACCAACACTACGGAATAGATTACCATTTCTTCATGAGATGGCTTGTGTCGCCTACAGTTCGAAACTGTCGATATGCAGTCGGAGCGTGCCTGCAGGCACCTGCACTTCCACGGTGTCGCCCGCTTTCTTGTTGAGCAAAGCCTGACCGATGGGCGACTTTATGGAAATCTTGCCCTCATGGAGGTCAGCCTCGTGAGAGTTTACCAGCGTGTAGGTCATGTGGGCATTGTTGTTGAGATTTGTCAGTTGCACTTTGCTCAGCAGTCCGACATGGTCACTATTGAGGAGTGACTTGTCAAGCACGCGTGCATTCTCGAGCACCTTCTGCTTAAACTTTATTCTGCTAAGCAGTTTGCCCTGCTCGCGCTTGGCGGCATGATATTCGAAGTTCTCGCTCAGGTCGCCCTTGTCGCGTGCTTCCGCTATGGCATCCCTCACGCGTGGCAACTCCACGTTTTCCAATTCTCTAAGTTCGGCCACGAGTTTGTCGTAGCCCTCTTGTGACATGTATTCCATGATATACCATTTATATGTTTTACACTGCAAAGTTATAAAAAGTGCGTAACATTAAGCGTTGGCATTCTGCAAAAGATTATTTACTTTTGCAGAATAAATAAACAGACAACATATACATGGCTTTATCCAACATAGAAAAACATTACAACAAGCATCCCGAAGACCTGCGCCTATTGCGTAGGCACGGCATAGTGGAGTTTGAGACCACCATGCACCATCTGCACCGCTTTCTCCGTCCTGGTTTCCGCCTGCTCGACATCGGTGCAGGTACAGGCCGCTACACGTCAGCACTTATGGCTGAAGGCTATGAGGTGAAAGCTGTGGAACTGGTGCGACGCAACATCGAGGTGTTTCTCAAGCGCGAACCTACTGCCAACGTGGTGCAGGGTGACGCGCGTAATATGCAGTTCCTGCC
>CAVKNF010000112.1:3879-8041 GCA_963657415.1 bacterium
GTTCCTGCCTGATGCGTCCGCCGACATCACGCTCCTGCTCGGACCGCTCTATCATCTCATCGGCGACGAGGAGAAACTTAAGGCGCTGGCGGAGGCAAAGCGTGTGACCAAGCCCGGCGGACTGATATTTGTGGCTTATCTGATGAATGAGTACAGCATACTTTCCTATTGCTTTGACGAGGAGCGCATAGGCGGACTGATGGAGCGCGGTGCCGTGGACGAAGATTTCCACATAAAGGCTGATAGTGACGAACTCTATGACTATGTGCGGCTTGAGGACATCGACCGCCTTGACCGTGAGGCTGGTCTGAAGCGCGTCACCATCTTCTCTCCCGATGGTCCGTCAGACTATATGCGCACCCGACTCAATCAGATGAGCGACGAGACTTTCGCACGCTTCATAGACTATCAGAAGCGCGTGTCAGAGCGCCCGGAACTCATGGGCGCAGGCAGTCATGTGGTGGATGTAGTAACTTTTTAGTATTAAAATTTGTATATTTGATATAATATATCTATCTTTGCAAACAACATTCAAAGTAACATATCATATAATTTTAATCAGAAAGCCTATCGAGAGACCTTTACTTAAGAACCAATAGTTAAGGAAATGATGAATCCCAATGAGATGACCGACGAGCAGTTGGCCATTGCCTATATGGAAGGTGACGACAAGGCTTTTGATATGTTGCTTGCAAGAAATCAGAAAAAGCTTTATTCTTATATTATGTTCGTCGTTCGCGACTCGAACACGGCTGACGATGTGTTTCAGGAAACCTTTGTCAAGGTGATAACACGTCTGCGCACGGGTGCGTATACCACATCAGGAAAATTTTCCGCATGGCTTACGCGCATAGCACACAATGTCATCATCGATATGTATCGCAGCCAGAGGCATGACAACATGGTGGAACCTACTGCCGATAATGACCTCTCGAATATCCTCAGTTCGGATATGACCTACGACAATGTGGAGGCGCAACTCGTGCTCAACCAAAATCTCAAGGAGGCACGTGAACTCATGGAGGCTCTTCCGCCGACACAGCGCGAGGTGGTGTTTATGCGTTTTTATCAGCAGATGTCATTCAAGGAGATAGCAGAGGTGACGGGGCAGAGCATCAACACAGCCCTCGGCAGAATGCGCTATGCCGTGCTCAACATGCGTCGTATGGCAAATGCCTATCAGATGGCTATCTGACGCAGTCGGCGTATATTCTCTATTGGGTCTTCAGCCTTAAACACGTAGTTGCCGCACACCACCACATTGACTCCGTTCTTTGCGAGAGTCTCTGCATTGGTGTCGCTTACGCCACCATCTACTTGTATAAGAGCCTTGCTGCCACATTCGTCAAGCATCTTGTGCAGTGTCGCTACCTTTTCTATTGTGCCTTCGATGAATTTCTGACCTGAGTAACCAGGATTTACGCTCATCACGAGAAACATGTCAGCCTCAGTCAGCACATCTTTCACTGCCGACAGTGGAGTAGAGGGATTGAGGGCTATGCCAGCCTTCATTCCAGCCTTGTGAATGTCGCTTATAATGCCGTGCAAATCCTTGCAAACCTCTACGTGCACGGTCATCATAGTCACTCCCAGTTCGGCGGTGCGCTGAACGTACTTCTCGGGATTCATAATCATGAAATGAGCGTCAAGCACCTTGGTGCAAATCTCTGCCACAGATTTTATTACAGGAAAACCGAAGGATATATTGGGTACGAAGATTCCGTCCATCACATCCAGATGAAGCCACTCTGCATCACTGCGGTTTATCATATCTATTTCGTTACTCAGGTGGGCAAAATCTGCAGAAAGCAGTGATGGTGATACTATCAAAGACATATTGCTTGTAAATGTATATTGTTGGTTATTACGAGTCTGTAAGGTTTTAGTTGAGATGTTGCCTCTTTTCTCTTTCCGGCATATTCCAGATAGGGAAAAGGCGTGCTAAGGTGCGTATCAGTTGCAGTGTATGCTCTGACGGTTGTGATTCGTTAGGTGTAAAATAACTCATAGGCAACTTGTTTTAATTATCTATATAACGCAGCAGTCTGTCGCATATTGTATTTGCCCCATATATTTTTTTCAATATCTACACCTATTATATATTATAGGCTGGATGTTTCTTTTACACATCCAGCCTATAATCGTTTATTGGAAAATCTCTATTTAGGTGGGAATTTATAGAACCCACCTTTAGAGAGGTTTGTACTCCACGAAGGCTTCCATAGCCTCATAGCAAGCCAGACCGAGTCGGTCATAGAGAGCAGCAGTGCCACGGTTGCGGTCCTCACTGCGCTGCCAGAATAGACGCTCGTCATTGCCAAGGAATGGGGCGCTCTCCATCTGTGACTGGTGCTTCAGGATGGAGTTTCTCTTTGCACGCAGTTCCTCAGGGCTGAACGGTACAGCCATCTCGATGTTCTCTATCTCCCACTCAGCCCATGCGCCACGATACATCCATATGCGGCAGTCCTTGAGCCACTCGGCATTCTTGTTCTTTTCCTCGTCGATAGCAGCGAGCACAGCGTCAGTACATACGCGGTGGGTGCCGTGTGGGTCGGCCAAGTCGCCTGCAACATATATCTGATGAGGCTTAATCTCGCTGAGCACATCCTCCACGATCTTCACGTCAGCCTCGCTGATAGGATTCTTCTCGATGCGGCCTGTCTCATAGAAAGGAAGGTCGAGGAAGTGTACGCGCTCCAGTGGAATGTCGTTGTAGGTACATGCTGTGCGAGCCTCGCCACGACGGATAAGGCCCTTGATGGTCAGGATGTCGCGTGTGTCGATGTCGCCTTCTTTCTTCTTTGAGAGGAATTCGCGTATCTCAGCATACTTGTTGCGGATAACCTCATTCTTGTTGTCATCAAACAATTGGTTGAATCCGTTGATGAAGTGCATGAAGCGTACTACCTCTTCGTCACCCACGGCGATGTTGCCCGATGTCTCGTAGCAGAGGTAGACCTCATGACCCTGCTGCACGAGGCGACGGATAGTGCCACCCATAGAGATGACGTCATCGTCAGGATGTGGAGAGAACACTACCACACGCTTAGGGAACGGCTTTGCACGCTCTGGACGATAAGTGTCGTCAGCATTTGGCTTGCCACCAGGCCAACCTGTGATGGTGTGCTGCAGGTCATTGAATATCTTGATGTTCACATTGTAAGCCGAACCATAGAGAGCCAGCAGTTCGCTAAGACCATTCTCGTTGTAGTCCTTGTTGGTGAGCTTCAGGATGGGCTTGTTGGTGATGCCACAAAGCCACACGATAGCGCTTCTGATGAGTTTGTCATTCCACTCGCAGTTGGTAGCCACAAGCCATGGACGCTGAATACGTGTCAGGCATGATGCTGTAGGCAGGTCAATGCATACGGTGGCATTGCGGTGCATCTGCAATGATGATGCAGGCAGAGCGTCGCTCACAGTGTCCTCCACAGTCTTCTTCACGATGTCGGCTTTGTCTTCGCCCCATGCGAGAAGATATACCTTGCGCGCGTTCATTATAGTATTGATGCCCATGGTGATGGAGCAAGGAGGCATGTTGTCGACGCCAAGGTTGTGGGCAGCCTCGGCACGTGCCGTAGGGTCTGTCAGGATAAGGCGTGTGGCAGAAGAAAGAGTAGAGCCAGGCTCGTTCATGGCGATGTTGCCCTCACGGCCGATGCCCATCACTGCGATGTCAAGACCGCCATAGGTCTCGATGCGCTGCTCATAGAGTTGGCAGTGCTTGAGTACCTCGTTCTGAGAGATCTTGCCGTCCATTGTGAACACGTTCTCAGCTGCGATGTCCACGAGGTCTATAAACTGCTTCTTCAACTGGCAGAAGCTGCTGCAGTTTGTATCGCTCAGCGGATAGAATTCGTAGAGGTTGAAGACGATGACATTCTGGAAACTGATGCCCTCGTCCTTGTGTCTGTTCACCAGTTCGGCAAACAGCGGGCGGAGTGATGCTCCGGTGCCAAGTGCTATGGTGCAGAATTTGCCGTCGCGCTGACGCTCCTGTATCTTGTGTATGATATCGTCAGCGATGGCCTTCACTCCCTCGTCGGATGTCTCATATATGTTTGTAGGAATCTTCTCAAAACGTGTCAGCACGGAGCGCTCGATAGCGTTCTCTGGTTTGTAGTACTTGGTAGAGACACGGTTTAATGAAATCTGTGAA
>CAVKNF010000113.1:0-7988 GCA_963657415.1 bacterium
TTGTGGTGATGATGATGACACCGTTGGAACCGCGCGAACCATAGATGGCTGTTGCTGAAGCATCCTTCAATACTG
The DNA here is from genome assembly GCA_963657415.1 of bacterium. Classification (GTDB taxonomy): domain Bacteria; phylum Bacteroidota; class Bacteroidia; order Bacteroidales; family Bacteroidaceae; genus Prevotella. The sequence goes on from CAVKNF010000113.1 coordinate 76, forward strand.
TGAAGCTCTCGATATCGTTAGGGTTGACCATACCCAGTGCATTAGGAGCGCCCTTGATGCCCTGGTTGTCCATCGCCATACCGTCGATCACGATCAATGGATCGTTGGAAGCGTTGAGCGATGAACCGCCACGGATACGTATGGAAGCGCCACCACCGGGAGTACCATTGTTGGTGGTCACATTCACACCGGCAATCTTGCCCTGCATCATCTCCTGTGCGGAGGTGACAAGACTGTGGTTCTTTTCATCCGGCTTGATGGCCGTCACCGAGCCTGTCAAGTCATTCTTCTTTGCAACGCCATAACCGATGACCACGACCTCATTCAAGGACTTGGAGTCATCCTGCAGGGTGATGCTCATGTTGTTGGCAGCCTTCACCGTCTGTGGAGTCATGCCCAGATAAGTAAATGTGAGATCAGAGCCGGGAGCGGCATCTACAGAGAAATTACCATCCATGTCGGTGATGCCTACCGGCTTACCGTTGACAGTGATGGTGGCGCCCATGACTGGCTCGCCTGAAGCATCTTTCACATGTCCCTTGATGGCATTCGACTGCGCAAAGGAACTCACCGTCAAGAGCAGACCACCTGCTAGGGTCAGCGCTCTGAGCGGCAATTTAATTTTTAATTGCTTCTTCATTTGCTAGGTTTTTAAGTTAATGTTATGATAAATTGGTTGTTTCTTTAGGTTTGCGAGCTTTCTTTCACTTCGCACTTTAGGTTTTCTGTAGGCAAAATTACTTTCTTTCACTGATAGTCGTAATATTTAATATTGTAAAATGCAAAATAATTAATGCAAACGTTTGCATGCTGTTTGTTTGATTTGTGTCAATAAAGGCAATGCCGTATTAGGATAATTTCCTAATTTTGCACTCATAACTAAAAGCAATGAGTGACGTTACACCTATAACAATGAAGGATATTGCCCGCAGTCTGGGCGTATCGGTAGCTACTGTGAGCAGGGCTTTGCAAGACAGTCCTCACATAAGTGCTGCCCAGAAGGAGCGTATACAGCAGTATGCCCGCGAGCATAACTTCTATCCCAATGTCATAGGTGAGGCTTTGCGCCATACCAAGGTGCAGAAGATAAAACTCATAGGAGTCATCGTGCCTGAAATCGTGCACTATTATTTCATGTCCGTGCTCTCGGGCATAGAGGAGAAGGCCAGGACTTTGGGCTATCGTGTGATGGTGGCGCAGAGCAATGAACAATATGAGAAAGAGGTTGCCATCTGCGAAGACTTCTACAAGAACAAGGTCTGTGGCATCATCGTGTCGCAGGCGAAGGATACAAAGCAGTATGACCACTTCCAGCGACTTATCGACAATGGCGTGCCACTTGTCTTCTACGACCGCATCTGCACCGGAGTAAACTGCTCGAGAGTGGTGGTTGACGACTATATGGGAGCATTCAATGCTGTGAAGCATCTCATAGAAACAGGGTGCAAGCGTATTGCATTCTATGGTTCACCGATGAACATGGAAATTTCCAAGAACCGATATAACGGTTATCATGATGCGTTGGTGAAATATGGACTGAAGGAGAATCCCTTATATATTAAAATATGTGATAACCGCGCGCAAGCAGAACTTATAACTCCTGGCATATTGGAGCCGGAAGACCGCCCCGATGCATTCTTTGCTATTAACGACGACACGGCTATAGGCATTCTCTATACAGCCAAGCGCATGGGCTTCCGAGTGCCAGAGGATATCAGTATATGCGGATTTACCAATGGCGACCGAGCAAAGGCATCAGACCCTATGCTCTCTACTGTAGAGCAGCGAGGCGTGGCTGTGGGAGAGGAAGCTGTCAACATCCTTGTCGGACAAGTGGAAGGCAGCATACCGTGTGATGTTGTCGAGAAGAGAATTGTGAGGACACGACTTGTGATAAGAGGAACAACGAAATAAGAAACAAACAAAAGCCTAACAATAATGATACAAAAACCTAATCTAAACTTTTGGAAGCTATGGAACTTAAGCTTCGGATTTTTTGGTGTGCAGATAGCCTATGCATTGCAGAGTGCCAATATCTCGCGCATCTTCGCTACGCTGGGTGCTGACCCGCACAATTTGAGTTACTTCTGGATATTGCCACCATTGATGGGCATCATTGTGCAACCCATCGTTGGCACGCTGAGCGACAAGACTTGGTGTCGTTTCGGTCGTCGTATACCTTATTTGTTTATAGGAGCAATAGTTGCAGTACTGGTGATGTGCCTGTTGCCTAATGCCGGTTCATTGGGGTTGACAGTAGGCGGAGCCATGCTCTTCGGACTTGCAGCCCTGATGTTTCTAGACACGAGCATCAATATGGCAATGCAACCCTTCAAGATGCTTGTGGGCGACATGGTCAACGAGAAGCAGAAGGCGAAGGCTTACTCCATACAGAGTTTCTTGTGCAATGCCGGTTCGGTGGTAGGATTCATATTCCCCTTCTTCTTTACCTTCATAGGAATCAAAAACGTGGCAGACAAGGGCGTAGTGCCAGATTCTGTCATTTGGTCTTTCTATGTGGGTGCAGCCATACTTATCCTTTGTGTCATCTATACTACCATAAAGGTTAAGGAATGGAATCCAACTGATTATGCCAAGTATAATGGAGTAAATAATAATGGGGAGAAAGAGGATGAGGATAAGGCTAACTGGTTTTCACTTCTGAAGAATGCTCCATCCACATTCTGGAAGGTGGGCCTGATACAATTCTTCTGTTGGGCAGGTTTCCTCTATATGTGGAATTACACTACAGGAGCCATAGCGGAAACAGTGTGGAATACCACCGACCCAACGTCTGAGGCATTTCAGGAAGCAGGCAACTGGGTGGGAATCCTCTTTGCCGTGCAGGCCATGGGCAGCGTGTTGTGGGCAGTAGTGTTGCCACAGTTCAAGAGTACCAAACTGGCATATAGCATTAGTTTGTTAATCGGTGGAGTAGGGTTTGCCCTCGTTCCGTTCATCCACGACCAGTACCTGCAGTTCATCCCCTTCCTCCTTATTGGCGCAGGATGGGCAGCCATGCTGGCAATGCCATTCACATTCGTCACCAACGCCCTACAGGGCTATGGACATATGGGAGCATATCTCGGTCTTTTCAATGGCACCATCTGCATCCCGCAGATTGTCGCTGCCATCTGTGGCGGTGCAGTTCTGCACATCGTGGGTTCACATCAGAGCAACATGATGATTGTGGCAGGAGTGTTGCTCATTTGCGGAGCATTGTCAGTGTCTATCATTAAAGAGAAGAAATAACCTAAAATATAACTGATATTATGACATTTCATTTTAATATAAAGTATAAGACCTCGTTTGGTGAAGGACTCGTTCTTAATGTCCTCAGTGACAAGGATGTGCTGAAATTGCCATTGTCGACCATCAATGGTGAACAGTGGTCATGCGAGTGGAGCGTAAAACCTTCGGGGAAATCCTACTCATATTATTATAGTGTAGAGTGTGACGGATGCGTATGCAAGAAAGAGTGGCTTCTGATAAAGCACAGACTGGATGTGACTGCATGTTGTGGCGACGATTATCACATCTATGACCTTTGGCGCGATATGCCCGAGGATGCTTATCTCTACAGCAGTGCTTTCACAGACTGCATCAACCATCAGGTTCCTGGTGAGATGCCGATGAACAACAGTGCGAAGACTGTTCGCATTATCGTCCGTGCGCCTCAACTCCGTAATGGCTACAACTTGGGTCTTGTGGGAGCAGACAACATTCTGGGGTCTTGGAATCCTCAGCAATTGCTTCCTATGACTCAGCACACATACAATGAGTGGGCTGTAGACATTGATGCCACTTGTCTGCAAACAAATCATCTGGAGTTTAAGTTTGTGGCTGTCGATGCATCCAAGAATGACCAGGTGGAGTGGGAGACAGGCATGAACCGCACCATAGACCTGCCGGAGATGAAGGCGGGTGAAGTCGTCTCCTATGAACTTGACCAGGCATTCTTTGCATGGTACAACCGCAAGTTGGCTGGCACACTGGTACCAGTGTTCTCGCTCAGAAGTGAGAAAGGCGCTGGCGTAGGTGACTTCGGCGACCTCTGTGACATGATTGACTATGTGGCCAAGACTGGTCAGAAGGTGCTCCAACTACTGCCTGTCAATGACACCACGATTACCCACACATGGACAGACAGTTATCCATATAGTTGCATCAGCGTCTTTGCTCTGCACCCGATGTATGCCGACCTCAATGCTCTGCCCGAACTCAAGGATGCAAAGGCACGCGCTGAGGCTAAGAAGACAATGCAGACATTGAATGCTCTGCCACAGATAGATTATGAAAAGGTCAATGACTTCAAGACTGACTATCTGCACAAAATCTTTGATCAGGAAGGCGAAGGCGTGATGCGCTCAAGCGAATATCAGGCGTTCTTTCATGAAACTCAGCAGTGGCTTGTGCCTTACGCTCAATATTGCTACTTGCGTGACAAAAATGGCACTGCCGACTTCTCGCAGTGGCCCGACCACAATACATGGGATGAGGCTGAGCGCAAGACTCTCTCGAATCCAAATAACAAGGTCTACAACGATGTGGCATTCTTCTATTTCGTGCAGTATATCCTCAACAAACAGATGCAGGATGCTCACGAACATGCCAAGAAACGGGGCGTCATACTGAAGGGCGACATACCTATCGGTGTGAACCGCTACGGCTGCGATGTGTGGATGGAACCGAAATACTTCAACCTCAATGGTCAGGCTGGTGCTCCACCAGATGACTTTTCCGTGAACGGTCAGAACTGGGGCTTCCCTACCTACAACTGGGACGAGATGCTCAAGGATGGTTGCCAGTGGTGGACTCGCCGATTTCAGAATATGTCGAAGTTCTTTGATGCCTACCGCATCGACCATGTGCTCGGTTTCTTCCGCATTTGGGAGATTCCTGTTGATGCCGTGCACGGTTTGCTCGGACAGTTTGCACCGTCGCTCGGCATGACACGTGAGGAGATACAGGGCTATGGACTCAATTTCCAGGAAGACCGTTTCCTCCGTCCGTTTATCACCGACTGGATCTTGGACCGCATGTTTCATGATCGTGCCGATGAGGTAAGGGAGAAATACCTCGACCGCATAGATGGTGAGCGTTACAAGATGAAACCTGAGGTAGATACCCAGCGCAAGGTAGAGACTCTCTTCGAGGGAGCTACTGAAGAGAAGGAACTCTGGTTGCGTGACGGACTCTATGCCCTTATCAGCGATGTGCTCTTTGTCCGTGATAGCAAGAATCCCGACCTCTTCCATCCGCGCATTTCAGCCCAACTCGATTTTATCTACGAGTCGCTTTATGATAACGACAAGGATGCATTCAACCGCCTTTACAATGACTACTTCTATCGCCGCAACAACCAGTTCTGGTATCATGAGGCGATGAAGAAATTGCCTAAACTGGTGCAGGCCACTCGCATGCTTGTGTGTGCGGAAGACCTCGGTATGGTGCCTGACTGTGTGCCATGGGTGATGAATGAGTTGAAGATATTGAGTCTCGAACTGCAGAGCATGCCAAAGGATTCATCTGTAAAGTTCGGTCACCTGAGCCGCTTCCCTTACCGTTCAGTATGCACCATCTCGAGCCACGACATGCCTACACTCCGTCAGTGGTGGGACGAGAACTACCAGCGCACACAGGAATATTACAACACGATGCTTCGTCGTCAGGGACCTGCCCCTCATCCACTGCCAGGATGGTTGGCAAATGAAATAATCTACCGTCATCTCGCATCACCATCCATGCTATGCATACTGAGCATACAGGACTGGCTGTCTATAGACGAGAAAATTCGCTTGGCAGATGCTGACGCAGAGCGCATCAACATCCCTGCCAACCCGAAACACTATTGGCGCTACCGTATGCATCTGAGCATCGAACAGTTGTCAAGCAATGCCGAGTTTACTGAGCATATCACAAGCATGATAGAACAGGCAGGCAGAATCTAATCCTATAATCAACATTATTATGAACAAGATAAGATTGAGTTTTTACATACTGCTTTCAGCGATGGCAGTGGCATGTTCAAGTGGTAATGATGTCATTGACCCGGAACCCGATCCAACACCAACTCCTGATCCTACTCCAGACCCTACTCCCACGTTGGTAAGCGAGGGTTGGCCTAAAGATTATGCCGGTGTCATGCTGCAGGGATTCTCTTGGGATTCCTATGACAATTCACAGTGGAAGGTCTTGGAGAAGCAGGCAGATGACATGAAGGGTTATATCGACCTGATATGGGTGCCGCAGAGCGGAAAGTGCCTGGAAACCTATCAGGTGATGGGCTATACCCCTTACTACTACTTTAATCAGAACTCCAGTTTCGGTTCTGAGACCGAACTCCGCAACATGATCTCTACATTCAAGACCAACGGCATCGGAACAATAGCCGATGTGGTCATAAATCACCACAACACAGAGGGCTGGTTTACATTCCCGAAGGAAACTTACAAAGGTGTGACTTACCAACTCCAGAGCACTGACATCTGCTCCAATGATGATGGCGGTGCTACGCTCACTCAAGCCAAGTCAGAAGGTGTGAGCCTCAGCAATAATGCCGATGAAGGCGAAGACTGGGGTGGCATGCGCGACCTCGACCACAAGAGTGCAAACGTGCAGAAGGTGATGAAGGTTTATGTCGACTTTCTGAAGAACGATCTGGGATACACAGGTTTCCGTTATGACATGGTGAAAGGTTTTGCCGGTTCGCATGTCGCTGACTATAATGATGCCGTTGGCATAGAATATTCCGTAGGTGAATATTGGGACAGCAACGAAAATATTACCAACTGGATTAACGCCACAAACAAGAAGAGCGCAGCCTTCGACTTCCAGTTCCGCTATAATGTGCGCGATGCCGTCAACGGCAATAACTGGACTAAGCTCAACAGTTCTAATAATCTTATGCACGATGCTTCCCTGCGTCGCTATGCCGTGACGTTCGTGGAGAACCACGACACTCAGTATCGCTCTGCTTCAGATCCTCTCGATCCAATAAAGAAAGACACTCTTGCAGTCAATGCTTACCTACTGGCTATGCCTGGCACTCCATGCATCTTCCAACCTCATTGGATTGATTACAAATCCGAGCTGAAGGCGATGATCAATGTACGCAAGTTTGCTGGCATCACCAATATGAGTAATTATGCCAACCGTAAGAGTCAGAGAACTTTATTCGTCAATGAGGTGACAGGCGCAAAGCATAAAGTCCTCGTTGCCGTTGGAGATGATGCTCCAGCATATGAGGGCTTGACTGGCTTCACCAAGGTGCTCTCCGGCTATCACTATGCCTACTTCCTCTCCAATGATGCCGAGACAGCATGGGTGAGCACTCCTTCGGGCACTTATGAGAATTCCATTACTACAACACTCTCTGCGGTGAGTACTACTGATGGTGCCAAGGTGGTGTATACTCTTGACGGAACCGAACCTACAGCCAAGAGTACAGTAGTGGAGAGTGGCAAGCAGATTACCATCAATGGCAGTTGCACGCTGAAGGTAGGTTTGCTCGTAAATGGTGCTGTGAAGAATGTGACATCCTATGATTATATGATAGAGAAGTTCCAATCCTACACATTTAATGTATATGTCAACTGTGACGCTGTAAAGTGGTCTCCATTCTATTTCTACACATGGAGCACCAATAACAAAAATGCTTCGTCTGCATGGCCTGGCGACAAGATGACCGCTACAAAGACCATTGGCGGTAAGACTTGGTATTACAAGGAGTATTGTATAGAAAAGTCTTCGGATGTTGTCAACTTCGTGTTTGGCAATGGTAACGGAAAACCTCAGACTGTGGATGTTAAGAGCATCACTAATACTTCATTCTTTGAAATATCAACAGAGAAGGATGGCGAAAAGTATAAGGTGAATGATGTTTCGTCTTCCTATAGCGAGTAGTCATATTA
>CAVKNF010000114.1:0-7919 GCA_963657415.1 bacterium
TGCAACCGTCAAACTGCAGATGCCCGCCCTTTACGGAGTAAGAGGCTTGCAGCAGGCTGTTTTCCAGCACATACTTCTTTTGAGTGGCTTTAAGCACCGCCACGCCAGCCTGTGTCTGTTGCGGGAACACCACCTTCTGGGCATTTGCCTGCAGGCTTACACCTCCGCACATGCAACACACTAAAGCGCCATAGAGAAATCTCAAATAACGTTTTTTCATTAATAAGTAGGTTTGTAAATTGTTTATAACAATAAGTTGTAAGTATCAGGTATGCAGTGTGCCCGGTGATGGGCATCGGCTACAAAGATACGCTTTTTCGGCAAACTTCTATCAACGGCAGGGGATTATTTTATGTTTATGCCATCAAAAGACCCCATATGAGCACTTTTTACTGTAACTTTGCAAACAAATAATACGAAACACACCACTATGGGAAGAAACAAGTTCTCACAACACGAGATAGACATCATCAGAATGCTTTTGGGAAGGAAGAACGCTGGCACCCGCTTTCAGCAGAAGGCGATAAGGCATCAGTTGAGAGTGAACTTCGAATTCAGCATCTCAGACTTCAACGAGCAGGGTAAGTCTTTCGGACCTGCAGAACTCGACGATGCTTTGCGTCGCGGAGCGATAGAAATACTCGATGATGCCACGATAAAGTCGATGAAGGAGAAGCGTGCCCGCGACAAGGCGCGCGATGCCGCCCTGGCAGAAGCGGAATCTGTGGCAAACGGCGAGGCTACAGACTGGAAAGAAGCCATGAAGGAGTGGGAAGAATGGGAAAAGAACGGCAATTCTTGAAATAGTTATACGACAGAGGTTTTGACGGCAACATATTTTTGCGTAACTTTGCACCCGGAAAGCAAACGTCTTTCTAAGGGGTGCTTGCATATTGCAGGCTGAGATAAGACCCTCTGACCTGACCCAGATAATGCTGGCGTAGGGATAAGAAGATCGCACACGGAATAGGTGTGCCCCCTTATTGTGTATTATTATATTAATAAGGTATTATGAACAAATTCCTTTTGTCGGCTGCCATGTTGTCCGCTATGGGCGTAAACTCTGCCGCTGCCGACGAGAAAGACTCCCTGAAGATAGAGCATCTGCAGGAAGTGGTGGTAAAGGGTGTGAAGGTACAGAAGGACGCACCTTTTGCCGTGGCAAACATCAACAAGAAACAACTCCGCAACTTTGCATGGACAGGACGCGAACTGCCGTTCCTTTTTGCTCAGACGCCTGGCGTGGTGGCTTGGAGCGAGAATGGCGTGGGATGCGGTACATCGCATCTGCGCATACGTGGCGCGGCAGACTCGCGCATCAACGTGACCATCGACGGAGTGCAGTTGAACTCGCCTGAAGACGAGTGCGTATTCTGGGCAAACATGAACTCCTATGCCGCTCTGCTCGGCAATGTGCAGATACAGCGCGGTGTGGGAACATCTACCAATGGCGACGGTGCCTTCGGTGGCAACGTGGCTCTCACGACCAAAGCACCAAGCACTGTGCCTACGCTTGAACTCACAGGCAGTTACGGCAGTTACAACACTTACAACGTGGGCGGTAACTTCTCTACAGGTCTGCTCTGGAATCATCTCATCTTCGACGGAGCATATCACCACACCGCAACAGACGGATTCATCGACGGCACTGCGGGCAAGTCGGGCTCTTACTATGGTGGTCTGTCATGGATAGGCAAGAACTTCGTAATCCGCTACAAGAACATAGGCAACTATGAGAACACAGGACAGGCATGGAACGGTGTGACTGCAGGTAATGACGACTACAGTCTGAATGCCTATGACAACGTCAACAGTTACAAGGATATGTGGAATGCAGGTATGGGTAAATTCAACGACCTCTACGAGAGTTTCACTCCCAACTGGGACGGCACATGGGTGATAGCACGCCACAAACTCAATGACGGCACTCTGTGGGACAAGACTACTGACAACTTCTGGCAGGACCACAACATACTGTCGGCTGCTGTCAACATCGACGACCACTGGTCTACCACGGCTTCGCTGCACTATACCTACGGCTACGGATACTATGAGGAGTTCCGCTACAACAACAAACTGAAGAAGTTTGGTCTGCCAAACTTCACCCTCTCTGACGGTTCTACTCTCAAGAAGACTGACTTCATCCGCAAGAAGGGTCTCGACCAGAATGCCTACGGACTGGTGTGGAATGCCAACTACAAGGACGAACTGTGGGATGTTATCGGCGGTCTTTCCGCTCAGCACTTCACATCGTCACACTTCGGCTACCTCACCTACATGGCAAACAAGGAACTGAGCCAGAAGTATCTGAAGAACGGTCGCTACGACTACTACGACTCTGACGCCAACAAGGGTGACGAAAACGTGTTCCTCAAGGCTACATTCCACATCGACAGCAACTGGGACGTATTTGCCGACCTGCAGTATCGCCACGTGGAATACTGGACTAACGGTATAAACGACAAGTTCATCTCCAATGGCAACGGCACTTATAGCAACCAGCGTCTGGACATCAACGAGGTGTATGACTTCTTCAATCCTAAGGCTGGCGTAAACTTCCACTCCAACGGTCACCGTGCATACGCTTCGGCTGCACTTAGCCACAGAGAGCCTGAGAGAAACAACTTCACCAACAACGGTTCTTATCCAGCTCCAAAGCCTGAGGAACTCACCGACGTGGAGGTGGGCTACAATTACACGGGCAGCAACTGGAATGTTGGCGTGAACGCTTACTACATGAAATACAAGAACCAGTTTGTGCAGACGGGTGCCGTGAGTGACATCGGTGAGGCATTAACCACCAACGTCAAGGACTCTTACCGCATGGGACTGGAACTCTCGGCTGCTTGGCAACCACTCAATTGGCTTGACATCTATGGAAATGCCGCTCTCTCGCAGAACAAGATAAAGGATTTCGACGAGATAGTGGAGACTTATGATGAAAACTGGGGGAAACTCGATGATACTGTCAACCACTATGACAACTCCACACTGGCATTCTCGCCTGCAGCTATACTCAATGGCTTCGTAACATTCAACTGGAAGGGTCTCTCGGCTACATGGCACACCAACTTCGTGTCACGTCAGTATCTCGACAACTCCGCGAGCAAGCAGCGCTCACTCCCATCATATTCGCAGAGCAACATCTCTGCCACATATGCCTTCCATTTCAAACACATGGGTGTGAAGGAACTACTCCTCGGCATTAACCTCAACAACGTGTTTGATGCCCGCTACGCTGCTGGCGGATGGGTTTACTCTGCCAATGTAGGGGACCAGAACACCAACGAGAACCGCTATTGCCAGATAGGCTATATGCCGATGGCGGGCAGAAACATCATGGGTAACATCACCCTGAAATTCTGATACTGACAGGTCATGGCAGAATATGTGGCAAACAACTGGATGGACATACTCGGCACCGCGCTCGGTCTGCTGTATCTCTATCTGGAAATAAAGGAGAACGTGTGGATGTGGATCATAGGATGCATCATGCCAGTGATATACATCTTCGTGCTCTACGACCGCGGCATCTATGCCGACTGCGTCATGGAGATATACTATTTCCTGGCTGGCATCTACGGTTTTGTCTACTGGCTGCGAGGCAAGAGCCACAAGGGCGGCATAGTGAAGATTACACACACTCCGCGCCGTCTCGCTGTCAAACTCGCTTTCGGCACCATAGTGCTATGGGCAGCCTTGGGCGTGACGCTTGACAAACTGACCGACAGCACTGTGCCATATACCGACGCGCTCTCCACAGCCATGTCGATAGTAGGCCTGTGGATGCTCTCGCGCAAATACATAGAGCAATGGTGGGTGTGGCTGGTGGTCGATATGATTTCGGCAGGTCTATATATATATAAAGGTATATACGGTCGCGCCCTACTCTACTCGATATATACGGCCATGGCCATCTACGGATACATAGCATGGAAAAGGAAGATGCGGGCCTCATGACCCGCATCCTCCTCTCTGCCGTGTAAGACGGTCTCTCTCTGGGAAAGAAGTTATTTATCAACTTTTTATAAAACACAATGAAAAAACAACAATTCAACAAGCGCACACCTCTGCGCTTCAGTCGCTTCTCGCACAAGGGCTATGCTCTCTTCGCCTGTCTTGGCAAAGAGGTGCTGGTGGGAGTGCTTTCGGTAGCCACCTTGACTTATGCCAAGGCTGACGGCATCAGTACAGAAACTCCTCTGGCAGCAGACTCGCTCAACCGCGACGAACTGAAACTCGATGAGGTGGTGGTCACAGGATCGCGCGCTCCGCTGACTGACCTGCAGTCTGCAAAGATTGTTGCTGTCGTGACAAGGGACGATATCTCCCGTGCGGCGGCTACAAGTGTAAACGACATTTTGAAATCAGTCACAGGCGTGGATGTCCGTCAGCGCGGTGGCTTTGGTGTACAGACGGACATCTCGGTCAGAGGAGGCAATTTCGACCAGATTACCATTCTTCTTAATGGCATCAACATCTCCTCTCCCCACACAGGACATCTTTCAGCAGACTTTCCGGTTAGCACAGACGACATCGAGCGCATAGAGGTGCTCGAGGGTCCGGCATCGCGCGTCTATGGAGCCAATGCATTCAATGGCGTGGTAAACATCATCACGCGTCAGAAGACCTCCAATATCCTTGACGCCAACATCAGCGGCGGTTCCTATGGCTATATGAACGGCAACGCGAGTCTTCACTACAATGGCGACCGCTTCTTCTCGAGTCTTAGCGGAGGATATACGCGTAGCGACGGAGCGACGGCGAACAGCGCTTTCCAGTCGACACGTTTCTTCTGGCAGGGCACGGCTCTGCTCGGCACGTCACGCATATCGGCACAGGTGGGCTACAGTTACAAACCTTATGAGGCCAACACATTCTATGGCGCATCGTCTACCGACCAATGGGAAAGCAACGAGCGTCGCATGGCGGCCCTGACTGCTGACGTGGCTCTGGGCATGGTGCACATCGCTCCTCAGGTGTATTGGAACCGCTGGCATGACCACTACCAGTGGCACCGCGACAATCCTGCAGGCGAGAATTTCCACAAGGTGGATGCTCTCGGAGGAGGACTGAGCGCATGGATAGAGACAGCCATAGGTCGCACATCGGCAGGAGCGGAAGTGCGTCAGGAAGGAATATGGAGCACAAAACTCGGACTTCTGCAGGACGAAAACAAGTGGCAGAAGAGTGGCGGACATGACGCCCAAAGCGACATACTTTATAAATATCACGACTCAAGAACCGTGAGCACGGCATATCTTGAGCACAATATATTACTTAGCCAGTGGACAATATCACTCGGCGCTACTGCCATACACACCGACCTCAGCGGTTGGGGCGTATATCCCGGCGTAGACATAGCGTGGCGTCCGTCGGATGCATGGAAACTCTATGCCTCATGGAATATGGCCATGCGTCTGCCTACATTCACCGACCTTTATTATAGCGGGGCAAACATCGAGGGCAACGCCAACCTCAAACCTGAGAAGACGAGCGACTGGCAGATAGGCGCACGCAACACGGGACGTGGCTACATAGCCGAGGCGCAACTCTTCTATTCCCACAAGCGTGACATGATAGACTGGGTGACATCGCAGGAGACTGGAGACGACATCTTCCGCTCGGTAAACTTCCGTATGGACAACTGGGGAGGTGAAATCAACTTCTCCCTGTTGCCTCAGGAACTCATGTCGAAGGCATTCCCCATAAAGAAGGTGTCGGTAAAGTATGCCTATATCAACGAGGACTCGGAATATGATGTCCATGTGCTGCAGAGCAAGTATGCCATGGACTATCTGCGCCACAAGGTCAACATATCTGCCGACGCGAAGATATGGCGAAATCTCAATCTCTCTGCTTCATGGCGATGGCAGGAGCGCACGGGTGAGAACAAGAGTTATGGATTGCTCGATGCAAAACTCTCATGGGATGAAGCGAAGTGGTCAGTATATGTTGACGGCACAAATATCCTCAACAAGGAATATTACGACTACATCTCCATCCGTCAGCCCGGCATTGTCATCATCGGGGGCGTGAAGATTGGAATATGAAAATATTAAAGTATTTATAGTAGGTGCAGCGTCCTCGCTGCACCCTTATGAGGTACATCGCCCTCGCCGTACCATCTCATTCAAGTCATGCTAAATTATTTTCTTGCTTGAAAGGCAAAGCGGGGACGCTTCGCCTACTATAAAATGCATTTCTTTAGGAGGTACAGCGCCCTCGCTGTACCACGCAGACGGGAAATACCAATTAAGAAATTCATTGTTTGAGCGTGGTACGGCGAGGGCGCCGTACCTCCTATTAAAATGCAACCTCCTAACTTTTCCTGGTTTTGAGTTCCTTCTCAATGGCCTTCATCTCCTTGGCGAAAGTCTTGTCTGCCTGCATCTTGGCAGTCAACTTGGCTATGCCGTGCATGACGGTGGAGTGGTCACGGTTGCCTATCAGACGGCCTATTCTGCCCACACTCACCTTGGCAAGTGTCTGCGAGAAATACATTGCTATTTGGCGTGCATGCACGAACTCACGCTTGCGCGACTTGCCAAGAACGTCTTCCACATCCACCTTGAAGTATTCGCACACGCCATCGACAATGCCGCCTACATCAAATTTCTTCGGAGTGTCACGCTTTATTCTGCTCACCACCTTTTCGGCAAGTGCCAAGTCGATGTCGCCATCAATAAAGATGGAGTGAGCCAAAAGGGAGTTGACCACGCCCTCCAAGTCGCGCACCGAACCGTTGGCATTCTGTGCTATATATTCAACCACATTTGTAGGAATGACAAGTCCGTCGCGGCGTATCTTCGCCTTGAGGATGTCTACGCATAACTTATGGTTGGGCTTTTCCAACTCACACAGTATACCACAATTGAAGCGAGTAAGCATGCGCTCGTCCATATTCTTCAGTTCAGCAGGCGTGCGGTCGGCAGCCAGGATAATGCGGCGGCCATTCATAAAGAGGTGATTGAAGATATGAAAGAATATCTCCGACGTCTTAGGAGTGGTCTCCCACACCTGCACGTCGTCTACTATCATCACGTCAAACTGCTGATAGAAATGTATGAAGTCATTGGTCTCCTTCGTCCTAACGCTGTCGGTAAACTGGCGCTGAAATTCTCGCGCCTCCACATACACCACCTTCTTCTTGGGATAGAGTTCGCAGGTGCGGTTGCCCACGGCATTGATGAGGTGAGTCTTGCCACAGCCCGAAGGACCATAGACAAACATCGGATTGAAACTTGTCTTGCGCGGATGTTCGGCAATGGTCTGTCCCACGGAACGTGCCAGTTTGTTGGACTCTCCCTCCACGAAAGAGGCAAACGTGTAGTGAGAATTGAGGTTGGTGGCAATGGTGGTGGAAGCATCTTCATCAGGCTCTTCCTTTACTATCGGCTGCGGCTTCACATCGGCAGTCATCATGGCATGATAACGCAACTGTATCTGTCCGAAGCGGCTACCGAGAATCTCGCTCAGCAGTGGTAAAAAAGAACCCTCCAGATACCCCACATGAGCCTTGCTAGGTGCCTGGAGAACCAACATGCGGGTCTTGTCGTCAAAACTCTCAAACTTTATTGGTTCGAAGAATGTCTTATATTGTGTCGGGGAAAGTCGCTGCTTGATGTCATCAAGACAGCCGCTCCACAACTCTGATGCCGTTTTTGCCATTTAGACGGCAAAATTACAAAGAAAAATCGGAAGACGGAAAGGATTAAAAGATGAAAAGATTAAAAGATGAAAGAATAAATAAAAGGCGAAGCGTCCTCGCCGTACCACGCAAGTGATTAATTCTCTCGCTTGCGTGGTACAGCGAGGGCGCTGTACCTCCTATTGGTTACCTCAATTTCTTCATATTTTCATATTTCAACATTTCAATTCTTCAATATTTCAATATTTTCATCTTACTTCTACTTGTC
>CAVKNF010000115.1:0-7913 GCA_963657415.1 bacterium
TCTTGGTGTCATGGCTATTGCAGTCGTGACACTATTTGTCGCATGCAATTCGTCGCGCAATATACCTGAAGGAAGTTATTCGCTGGAGAGCATCGCCGTGGAGGCAGACAACGGCGAGGTCAACACTTCGTCGCTTACTTCATATGTAAGACAGAAGCCCAACACACGATGGTTTTCACTCATAAAGCGTCCTGGAGCCAAACCTGTCATCTATGACACTCTTGCGGCTATAAACTCAGCCCAAGACCTGCGCTCGGCAGTGCGCAATATGGGATTTCTGCATGCCGAGGTAGACATAGAAAACAAGACCAAAGGTAATAAGTTGAGCACGAAATACAAGATTACGACAGGTACTCCTTACTATATATCCGACTTTCAGTCAGAGGTTTATGATGACAGTATAAAACAAATCCTTGACCGCAACAAGTACCTCCTGTCGCGTCTTCGCCCTGGGCGTCGCTTCTCGGTAGTTACACTGAGCGATATCCGCAAGCAGTTGACGACATTGCTCGTCGACAGCGGCTACTATCATTTCCATAAGGATTTCATAAAGTTTGATGTTGACACCGCCCATGGCAGCAGTGATGTGGGAGTGACGATGTCGGTATACAAATACAAGCCCAACAACTCTGCCCAAGAGGAACTGCACCGCAAATATCGCATCGGGAAAGTGACTTACTCGAGCGCTGACGGAGGCAAGATGCATTTGCGACAGTCTGTGCTGGAGAACACCACAGATTTCAAGCCAGGCGACCTCTATTCAGCTCAGGCATTACAGAAGACATACAATAACTTCTCCCGACTGCAGGCGGTGAGATACACAAACATACGTTTTGACGAGCGCCAGGATGACAACACTCTCGACTGCGCCATTCAGGTGAGCACCAACAAACCGTCGTCGCTGTCATTCCAACCCGAAGGCACCAATACCGCTGGCGACCTTGGTGCTGCATTGTCGCTGACATATGAAAACAGAAATCTTTTCCGTGGCAGCGAACTGCTGAGCATACAGACGCGTGCGGCATTCGAGGCCATCACGGGACTGGAAGGCTATCAAGACCAAGATTATCAGGAATATAGTGTCAGTTCGAAACTCTCATTCCCCCGTTGTCTGGCACCATTCCTCTCGTCTTCATTCAAGAGAAGACAAAATACATCGAGCGAACTTCAGGTGTCTTACAATCTGCAGAATAGGCCCGAGTTTCACCGCAGACTCTTCTCTTCTGCATGGCGTTACCGATGGACTGACGCCACGGGCAAGGTGGGCTACAGATTTGACCTCATAGACCTCAACTATGTCTATATGCCGTGGATATCAGAGACTTTCCGTAAGGATTATCTGGAAAGTACTGACAATAGGAATGCCATCTTGAGATATAACTACGAAGACCTGTTTATCATGAAAATAGGTTTTGGCATTACTGTCAACCACAGCAACTTCTCCATAAGGACCAATATAGAAACAGCCGGCAATGTGCTGCATGGCGCTTCCAGCCTGTTTAAGTTCAAGAAGAATAGCGAAGGTCAAAACACTCTCTTCAATATTGCCTATGCGCAGTATGTGAAGGGAGATGTGGACTACACCAAACTGGTCAACTTTGACGAGAACAACCAGTTGGCTTTCCATGCAGCCATCGGTGTGGCTTATCCTTATGGCAACAGTAAGGTGCTACCGTTTGAGAAGCGTTATTTCTCAGGTGGAGCAAACTCCGTGAGAGGATGGAGTGTGAGAAGTCTCGGACCGGGAAGTTTTAAGGGTACAGACGGCAGGATAGACTTTATCAATCAGACTGGCGACATCAAGTTGGACTTGAGTATGGAGTATCGCTCAAAACTCTTCTGGAAACTCCATGGCGCGGCATTCATCGATGCTGGAAACATATGGACGATACGCGAATATGAGGAACAGCCTGGCGGTCAGTTTGCCTTCAATGAGTTTTATAAGCAGTTGGCGGTGGCCTACGGATTGGGTCTGCGCTTTAATTTCGATTATTTCATCTTGCGCTTCGACTTTGGTATGAAGGCTGTCAATCCCGTCTATAACACCACCAAGGAGCACTATCCGCTGCTACATCCGAAACTTAGTCGTGATCTTGCTTTCCACTTTGCTGTGGGAATGCCATTTTAGGCCAGTCGCTGGAGACTACCGCCTGCCATTTCTCGCCACGATGCATGAGCAGGAGAGTGACCTTTGCGCTTTCATGCAGTATGGCAGGACGCCCGATAGTGTCTGCATGGCAGAAATTCTCTATCGTCATATCCACATAAGCCACACTGTCGCCGTCGGTGATATTGCAGTTCTCTACATTAATCTCCGCGCCACTCTCCATTGAGCGGAGCATCTGCACGTCATCCTCCGTAACATTTGTGGCAAGGAATTTCATATATTCCGCCGACTCTGCCGTGACGTATGGCATAGCCTCGCAATAATGCCAGTTGAAGAATTCTTTGGCAAAACCTTCGGCTGCATCATTGACCTGCTCCTTGGTGTCACTTTCACAGGAAAGCAATAATAAAGACGTGGAAGAAAGTAATAATACGAGTGACTTGAGCCTATTAAACATAGCGGAGATTGATATAAATCATATTAAAGAGAAGGCAAAGGTATGTAAAAAAGTTGGTTAATTGCACCTTTTTTTATACTTTTGTAGAAAAGTAATTGTTGAATGTTTAAGTTCATTTCATTTGGCAGTGGCAGCAGCGGTAATTGCTATTACCTATATACTGACCACGGTGGATTATTGATAGACTCAGGTATAGGCATCCGTATGGTGAAGAAGTATTTCAGCCAGTATGGGTTGCCTCTTTCAGAAATAAAAGCCATCCTCGTCACTCACGACCATGCCGACCACGTGAAGTCGGTGGGAAGTCTGAGCCATCAGCTTTGCCTTCCCGTCTATGCCACTAAGGAAGTTCATAAGGGCATAGACAACAATTATGTGGTGCGCAACAAGGTGCCCAATCCCATGCGACACTATGTCACGGTGGGAGAAGAGTTTCAGATAGACGACTTTGTGATATCAGCCGTGAGTGTGCCCCATGACAGTATGGACAATGTGGGCTATCTCATCAAATATGGCGACGTCTCGTTTGGTATTGTCACGGATGCCGGACATATCACGGATGGAATAACGAAGATTATATCACAATCCAACTATCTCGTACTTGAATCCAATCATGAGGTGGAGAAACTCCTTGCCGGCAAGTATCCCGAACATCTGAAGCGCCGTATACTTTCTCCTAATGGTCATCTGAGTAATGAGGAATGCGGAAAGGCCCTGCGTGACTATGCCACACCGGCACTGAAGAGCGTGTGGCTTTGTCATCTTAGTTATGACAACAATGATCCTGAACTCGCCCTGCACACTGTCGACGGCATACTCCGCGACGGCGGTATCGTGCCTGGCAAGGATTTCACCGTGGAGGTGTTGAAGCGTACCACTCCCACGGGATTCTTTGATTTATTATAGGCAGGAATTTGTAAAAACCACATATAAAGTTATAGGTGGGAATTTATAAAAACCACATATAAAGTTATAGGTGGGAATTTATAAAAACCACATATAAAAAGTTATAGGCGGGAACTTACAGTCCCGCCTATAATCTATAGGTACTTGCTAAGATATTGCCCAGTAAGGCTCTTTGGACATGCCGCCACTTCTTCGGGCGTGCCCTCGCACACGATGTTGCCTCCTGCCTTGCCACCCTCAGGTCCTATGTCGATGATGTGGTCGGCACACTTGATGACGTCCATGTTGTGCTCTATCACTATGATGGAGTGCCCCCGTTCTATAAGGGAATTGAATGCGTGAAGCAGTTTTGTGATGTCATGAAAATGCAGACCCGTAGTCGGTTCGTCGAAGATGAATAGGGTGGGGTCGTGCTGTTCCTGACCGAGATAGTAGGCCAACTTCACGCGTTGGCTTTCACCACCTGACAGGGTAGAAGAGTTTTGCCCTAATTTTATATATCCTAATCCTACGGCATCCAACGGACGCAGACGGTCTACGATATTCGTCTGGTTATTCTCGCCAAAGAACTCTATGGCTTCTCTCACCGTCATGTCGAGCACGTCGCTGATGCTCTTGCCCTTGTATTGCACCTCAAGGATTTCGCTCTTGAATCGCTTGCCGTGACAAGACTCGCACACCAGTTCCAGGTCAGCCATAAACTGCATCTCGATGGTCACCACACCTGCACCGTTGCACTCCTCGCATCGTCCGCCGTTGGCATTGAAGGAGAAATACTGCGGAGTGAATCCCATCTGCTTGGCCAATTGCTGCTCTGAGAAGAGTTGGCGTATGGCATCATAAGCCTTCACGTAAGTGGCAGGATTGCTGCGGGTACTCTTGCCTATAGGGTTTTGGTCTACGAATTCTATGTGGCGTATGTATTTCATATCCCCCGTCATACCTCCGTATTCGCCCGGTGCATCGCATATCTCGCCAAGATAGCGCTTCACGGCAGGATAGAGTATGCCCTTCACGAGTGTGGACTTGCCACTGCCGCTCACACCTGTCACCACCGTGAGAACATTGAGGGGAAATCTCGCATTGATGCCCTTGAGATTGTTCATACGGCAGGAGTTGAGATCTATGTGGTGATTCCATCTCCTGCGTGATGCAGGAATGTCAATCTTGTCCGTGTGGGTGAGATATTTGACAGTGTGAGAGTCGGGATATTTGTCTGCTATGCCACTGTCTTGAAGTAGTCGGGTATCGCCCTGGAATACTATCTGACCGCCGAGACGTCCTGCATCCGGACCTACATCTATTATATAGTCAGCGGCACGCATTATCTCTTCGTCATGCTCCACCACCACCACCGTGTTGCCCAGCGCCTGCAGTTCTTTTAGCACTTGTATCAGTTGCTGAGTGTCGCGGCTATGCAGTCCGATACTCGGTTCGTCGAGGATATAGAGGCTGCCCACGAGCGAACTGCCGAGTGATGTGGTGAGATTTATGCGCTGGCTCTCGCCACCCGACAGTGAGTTTGACTGGCGGTTGAGAGTCAGATAACCCAGACCCACGTCAAGGAGAAACTTCAGTCGAGAGTTTATCTCCGTGAGCAAGCGTTTTGCTATGTCGGCATCATGCTGCGACAGTTGCAGGTCATCAAACCACTGCTTGAGTTCGCTGACAGGCATGCTCACCAGTTGGGTGATGTCCTTGCCGGCAATCTTCACCCATCGCGCCTCTTTCTTCAGACGTGCACCCTTGCAGTCGGGACAGATAGTCTTGCCACGGAAACGGCTCATCATCACACGATATTGTATCTTGTACTGATTGTCCTTCACCATCTTGAAGAATGAGTCGATGCACACCCTGTCGTCTTCAGACCTATGTCTGTCGGACGGCAGACCATGCCAAAGCCAGTCGTGCTGTTCCTCGGTGAGTTCGAAATAAGGTGTGAAGATAGGGAAGTTGTCCTTTGCAGCCCTACGGCAGAATTCATTCTTCCATTCACCCAACTTCTCTCCGTGCCAGCACTGCACGCAACCTTCATATACCGACAATGAAGGGTTTGGTATGACGAGTTTCTCGTCGATGCCCACGATGCTGCCGAAACCCTCGCATGTGGGACATGCTCCTGCGGGAGAGTTGAAGGCAAACATATTGTCGGAGGGTTGTTCGAAAGTGATGCCATCAGCTTCAAAGCGTGTGGAGAACTCCTTGCGCGAACCGTCGTCCGTGAATATCACCAGGCATACGCCGTCACCCTCATAAAAGGCAGTCTCTGCCGAATCGCACAGACGCATCTCCATCTCGTGACTTTTAGACACGCGCATGCGGTCAATCACCACAAACAGGTCATCAGCTGAAGTGATGTCTTTGTTATTCTCAAGGAAATCGTCTATGCGTGAGAATTCGCTGCCGTGCATGATGCGAGTGTATCCCTGCTGGCTCTTCACTCGAAGTTGCTGCTCCAAGGTGCGCTGTTGGCTGATGTGAAGAGGTGACACGAGAGTGAAAGACTCTCCCTCTTCATGACTGTTGACATATGCCAGCACGTCTTCCACAGTGTGGCGCTTCACCTCTTCGCCACTTACGGGAGAGAAGGTGTGGCCGATGCGCGCGAAGAGCAGACGCAGATATTCGTATATCTCGGTAGACGTACCCACTGTGGAGCGTGGATTTCTTGCTATCACCTTCTGTGCAATGGCGATAGCGGGCGGAAGACCTTTTATGGAGTCGCATTCAGGTTTGCTCATGCGTCCGAGAAACTGGCGAGCGTAACTTGACAGCGACTCTACATAACGACGTTGGCCTTCGGCATACAAAGTGTCGAAAGCCAACGATGATTTTCCGGAGCCACTGACTCCTGTTACTACTATGAATTTGTTGCGGGGAATGTTGAGGCTGACATTCTTGAGATTGTTGACCCTCGCCCCCTTTATTTCAATGTCATTTGCCATTATGAATATGCTTGACTGCTCTATGAGTTCATTGACATGAGGAATTCGTCATTGTCCTTAGTGCGCAGCATACTGTCGTGTATGGTGTTCATGGCCTCGAGCGCTGTCATGTCGGCAATGTGCTTGCGGAGTATCCACATGCGGCGCAGTGTGGTGTCGTCATGCAGCAGGTCGTCGCGTCGTGTGCTTGATGCCACGAGGTTGACTGATGGGAAGATGCGCTTGTTTGACAGTGAGCGGTCGAGTTGCAACTCCATGTTACCCGTACCCTTGAACTCCTCGAATATCACCTCGTCCATCTTAGAACCGGTGTCGATGAGGGCTGTGGCTATGATGGTCAGCGAACCGCCGTTTTCTATATTACGTGCTGCACCGAAGAAACGCTTTGGCTTCTGCAGAGCATTTGCGTCAACACCACCCGTCAAGACCTTGCCTGATGCAGGAGCCACTGTGTTGTATGCACGAGCCAGTCGTGTGATGGAGTCAAGGAATATCACCACGTCATGTCCGCTCTCCACGAGTCGCTTGGCTTTCTCCAGCACGATGCCAGCAATCTTCACGTGGCGGTCGGCAGGTTCGTCGAATGTTGAGGCTATCACCTCTGCGTTTACTGTGCGTGCCATGTCGGTCACCTCCTCAGGGCGCTCGTCGATGAGCAGCATCATCAGGTAAGCCTCGGGATGGTTTGCCGCGATGGCGTTGGCGATATCCTTCATCAGAATGGTCTTACCCGTCTTAGGCTGTGCCACGATGAGAGCACGCTGACCTTTGCCGATAGGCGAGAAGAGATCTACGATGCGTGTGCTGAGGTTTGTGGTGGCAGGGTTGCCGCAGAGATTAAACTTCTCGTCAGGGAAGAGAGGTGTGAGGTGCTCAAATGGTATGCGGTCTCTCACCTCCTGAGGTTTGCGGCCATTGATCATATCGGCACTTGTCAACGGGAAGTATTTCTCACCCTCCTTTGGTGGGCGCACCTTGCCGCTCACCACGTCGCCAGTCTTCAGACCATAGCGGCGCACCATATTCTGTGACACATATACATCATCAGGCGACGACAGATAGTTGTAGTCACTTGAGCGGAGGAATCCGTAGCCCTCGTTGAGCAGTTCCATCACGCCATTGCAGTCGATGAGGTCGTCAAAGTTATAGTCACCTTTCTTCACTTCTTCACGAGCCACAGGTCTGGCAGTTTCTTCCTGGGCGGCAGGTACGTGAGAGTAGGAAGGATTGTCAAACATATCATATACGGGAGTCATCTCGCTATCCTCGATAGGCAGGTCGATGACGGGGATGAAGTCAGTGCCGTCGCCAGGGTCGCCTTCCCAATAGTCGCTCTCTGCAGATTCCTCAGCCTTTGCAGGTGTATGGTTTTCAGGAGCGTCATCAGATACTGCAGGGCTTTCTATAGTGCCCATGTCCTGCACTTCTTCTGTAGCGCCAGCATTGTCAGCAGACTGCTCAGCCTTTCTGTTGGCGATAATCTCGAGAAGTTCCAGTT
>CAVKNF010000116.1:0-7720 GCA_963657415.1 bacterium
ATGCCACCGAATACGCCTACGGTAACGAGACGCTCAGGATCGTACTTGCAGAAGAGGTTGGTGAGATTGAATGTAGCGTCAACCATAGGAGCCACATAGTTCCACTTCCACTTCAGAGGATCTGACTGGTAGTTAACTTCCTGACCAGCCTTGCTCTGCCATGCGTTTACAGAGAGGCGAGCGCCTACCACCTTGTTGAAGTTGTAGCCTACACCAATCTGTGCGTTAGGAGAAAGCAACTTGCCGAAACTAATCTCGCCCAAGGTGTATTGACCACCAATCTGAACCTGGCCGTACCAATGTGGATTGAAGACATCTACAGTCTTTTCTGCTTCCTGTGCAGAAGCAGTAAAGCAACCCATTGCCAACAAACTTGACAGTAATATCTTATTAAATTTCATAATCGAATATCTTTTTTATTTTATTATTTTACGACCTTAACGTAGAACTTCTTTGATACCTTAACGCCTGAGTAGTCTACTGCCTCGTAGGTCAGTTCGTAGATACCCTCCTTGTTAGCCTCGAAGCCAATCTTGTGGATGTCGCCACGTACTACCTTGCCAAGATTCTCACCGCTGACAGTAGCACCTGCAGGCTTGCTTGTCACGCTGATGCACTTCTTGTAAGCAGGAGCGAGCATCTCAGCTGTGTAAGAGCTTGCGATGAACACTGTGGAAGCCTTGCCGCCATCGAGTT
Organism: bacterium; assembly: GCA_963657415.1. Taxonomy (GTDB): domain Bacteria; phylum Bacteroidota; class Bacteroidia; order Bacteroidales; family Bacteroidaceae; genus Prevotella. The sequence goes on from CAVKNF010000116.1 coordinate 697, forward strand.
TCAAGTAAGAAGCACCCTCAGACTCGCGAGCGAGCTGACCGAAGCTACCTTCGCTTGTGGTGTAGAAGATGGCTGGCTGGAGGAGAGAGTTAGACTTGCGGAGCAAGTTCTCAAACTTCTGGATGTAGTTGTTGATCTTACCGATGTAGTTGGCATCGATGGTCTCAGAGTAACCCTTCACCTGGTCTACGATGTCGTTAACGCTGCCAATCATGTTGCCAACCTGATTGTTGATCTGCTCGATGATATCGTTGAACGAATCCATAGGTATAGTCACCTCGTATGACTGTGTCTTGTCCTGTGGAATTGTAATAGAGAAGTTGTTCTTGTTAACAGTTATATTTGATATTTGAACTGTTGCACTTGCATCCAATTGATCCAAATCAAAGACATATTTATCGTCAACAAGTTTGCCTTCCAACTGAGTCTTACCATCTTTAGTTTTGATAGTAATTTCTGGTGTAACTTCTGGTACTACGATACTTCCGTTGATTGCAATATTGTCAAGATCAGGCATACCGCTCAATGTGATAGATGTCTTGATGCTATCCATCTTATTGATAGGAGTCCAGTTGAACTTATAGTCATTGAAGTTAATCTTTGACTGGATAGTTGGGAATGAAGGCAGGTCAAGATTCTTAAGAGTCTGGTTGTTCTTGAGGAACTGGTAAGACACTGGCTTGATGGCTGTAGCAGCGAGGCTCATCTTAGAGGTGATGGTGCGAGTCTCGGTGTTCTTGCCGTCTTTAACTTCCTGCTCAGCCTCGAGAGCGTAAGCTGTCAGGCGGTTGTTGAATGTGCTGGCGATAGTGCTTACCACCTCACCGAGGTTAAGACGTGTGGTGCTTGGCTTGCGGAGCTTATTCAATACGTCCTTAGCAACATCCTTCAATGCTGCAGCGTCAGAAGCTGTCCATGTCCTTGCAGCCTCGATGTTCTCTGGTGTGAGGTTAATCTTCACTGCATAGAGATTGCTCTTCGCAGCACGAGAGAAACCATACTTCAGCACACGGTCGGTCTTCTCCACAGTAGCAGTGAAAGGAGCCTCATTGCCCTGACTGTCAACAATCTTCAAGGTTGTGCCAGTGAAGTCCATGTTAGATGGGTTGATGGTAGCGTAGATGACACCAGCATTCTCACCTGACTCACTGTCGATGAGAGTCTCGCCGTTGCCCTCTATCACAGTCTGACCGTTGAGCTGAACGTCACCGTCGATTGCTGTGCCATAGTAAGCGCCGAGGATGTGAGCCTCAGCACCGAGGAATGACAGGTTCTCATAGCCAGAGATTGGGCTTTCGGTAGCCTGAAGTTCGATGCTGGTAATCATGTTGACCATAGCATTGAACAGAGTGTTCAACTGTGTCTGGATGCTGTCAATCTTTGCCTGGATTTCGTCTCTCAAAGCCTGGTCAGCAGCCTCAAAAGCTTCCTGTAACTTGCTTGCCTTATCATCAAGCTCAGACTTTGTGACGAAGTTGACAATCTTTTCGTTGATTGCATCGATGTCTTCCTTATTCTTGTTGGAAAGAGTCTTGTTAGCCTCTATCTGCTCCTTTGCAGCATTAAAGTCAGTGGTATCAACCTTTGCGTCCAGATTTTTCTTTACCACATCCCAATCAGCCTTCTTCTCCTGTACCTGAGCGATTAAGATAGAGTCACGGTCAGCGCGTGCATACAAATCGCTGTACAAGCCATAAAGTTGCTGGATATATTGAGAATAATCAGCGAGCTGCTCATCCATCTCGTCGATTCTCGTGTTTATCTCATTAACAAGGCTGTCGGTGTAAGCCGTGCAATTAGTGTGGCAAGCAGAAAGCTGTGACTTCAAGTCATTAATCTGCTGCTGAAGAGCAAGCTGAGCGGCAGCCACCTTAGAGTCTGTGTATTCATTGGCAGCCCGCTTTGCTTCCCCGATAGCAGACTCTGCATTAGCGATTCTCGACTCCAATGCAATAATGTCAGCCTGAGCACCAGCGATATCTACCCAAATAGCAGGGATATCAGTCTGAGTAGCTGTGGTCAGCTTATCCTGCAATTGCTTAACCTGCCACTTAAGGCTATTCTCGTCATTTTCAGAACCAATGATCTCCTTCAACTTGATGATCTCCTGGTTCAATCTCTCTGCCTGACTGTTCAGCGACTCTGCAATGGAACCCTGCGCGATATACGCAGCATCGCTCTCATGATCAGTACAAGAGACTAAAGTAGCACCTCCACCCAATAAAAGGGCTGAGAAGAGCAAAACACTTGTAAATTGTCTTTTCATTACTTTAAATATTTAATCAAACTTTATTTTTATCATGGTAAACCAGCGCCTCACCTAACGAATAAGGCACCTCGTTATTTTCTGCTAATCTATTTACTGACAATATAATATGTATACACAATGCAAAGTTACGTTTTTTCCTTATAACAACGAAAGAAATCCCTCTTTTTTCTCTTATAATTACGAAATATGCGACAATATTTTTGATTTATATTATTTTTTATGACATAAATCGCCTCTCTTAGTGCCGGTTCAAATCGCACCAAGTTATTTTTTACCATCACTTAAGCAATATTTCACCAAGAACTGCGTTTAGATAGGCATATATATATAATAATGAACGCCATATACAAATGTTGCCTCCTGCTTTGCTCGGTGTCGCCGATACAGGTGTTAGCCCAAAGCGAATGTTTTGCCGACGGACTCGACATCGGAGTAGAGGTGCAGGCAAGTTGCTCCAACTCAAAGACCCCGCTATGGCTCAATGCCAACAAGCACGGGTTGTCGTCGCTCGAAAAGAGCAACGGCTATATGCGGTTTTCCGCCCTGCGACCCGTGGAGGCTGATAGCGCAAGACAATGGAGATGGGGCTATGGCGCGGACGTGGCCATAGCGGCAAACTACACATCTACACTGGTGGTGCAGCAGGCTTTTGCCGAACTGAGATGGAAGCACGGAGCACTGGAAATAGGAGCACGTGAGCATGAGATGGAGATGAAGAACCAAACGCTCTCAAGTGGCAGTCAGACTCTGGGCATCAACGCCCGCCCAGTGCCTCAAGTGCGGTTGGCATTGCCGGAATACTGGACACTGCCCTTTGCCCACGGATGGATACAGATGAAGGGACACATAGCCTACGGCATGATGACCGACGGCAATTGGCAGAAGGACTTCACCGGTAGACAGCACAAATACTCCGACCATGTGCTCTATCACAGCAAAGCTGGATACATCAGAATAGGCAACGAGGGGAAGAAGTTTCCGCTGAGCGTGGAACTGGGACTGGAGATGGCGGCTGAGTTTGGAGGCAATGCCTACAAGGAGACGACGAATGGGATTGAAAAACAACCTACGGAGGTTAGCCTGAAAGGATTCTGGCATGCATTCATTCCGAGCGGTGCCGACTCGCGAGACGGTATGTACGGCAATGTGGCGGGCAACCAGTTGGGATCCTATCTCATGCGCATAAACTATGATGCCGACCGCTGGACAGCCAGACTTTATGCCGACCATTTCTTTGAGGACCACAGTCAGATGTTTCTCCTCGACTATGACGGATATGGCTCGGGCAAGGAATGGAATGTAATGAAAGATAGCCGCTTCTTTCGCTATGCCCTGAAGGACATGATGATCGGAGCGGAAGTCAACCTCAAGGACGGCAGGTGGATAAGGAACATCGTCATGGAGTATCTCTACACGAAATATCAGAGCGGACCCTACAACCATGACCACACGATGAACATCTCCGACCATGTGGCAGGTATGGACGAATACTACAACCACGACATATATGGCGGTTGGCAGCACTGGGGACAGGTGATAGGCAATCCGCTATACCGTTCGCCGATATACAATACCGACGGCAAGGTGCAGGTGGAGAACAACCGCTTTGTGGCATATCACCTCGGACTGGACGGTCAGCCGACGACGCGACTGGGATATCGCGCGCTGGTGAGTTATCAAAAAGGTTGGGGCACATACAGCATGCCTTTTACTAAAGCGCACCACAACGTAAGTTTCCTCGTAGAAGGCAACTATGCCCTCAACAACGGATGGAACGTAAGACTGGGCTATGGTATGGACTTCGGCAGCGAACAGATGCTGGGCCACAATGCCGGAGCACAAATCACAGTGAGCAAGCACACCTTGATAAGCAAAAAGAGGAAAGAATGCAGAAAATAAGAACTTATGTGAACACATTATATATATTATATGTCGTGATTGCCATTGTCGGAACTATCGCGACATTGACATCGTGCACAATAGAGTCGAGCGACAATGGCAAACTTGACGGATTTTGGCACTTGGAGCAGGTGGACACGCTTACTACAGGCGGAAAAGCCGATTTCTGCGACAAGCGCATCTTCTGGGGAGTACAGCACAAACTCATCTCCGTCAGGGACTATGAAGCGGAGAGTTTCTACATGAGATTCCGACAGACCGGCGACAGTCTCATCATGTCGTCACCCTACATCAACCACTGGCACCAGGACTATGGCGACGACGGAGGCGACATACCTATGAAGGAAGTGAGCGACAATCTGCGACGTTGCGGTATCAACAGTCTGGAGGAGCACTTTCTGAAAGAGAGGCTCACGGGCAGTGACATGACACTGAGAAACAAAGAATTGAGATTGACATTCAGAAAGTTCTAACAAGGATATCAGAAACAGAAAAAGACATTACATATGTATACGACCCTATTAATCATTTTCGTCATTGCGGCAGCGGTAGCATATTGGCTCGTGCCACATGTGGTGACACTCTCACACACACTGCACCTCTACGACATGCCCGACAGCAGGAAGGTGCACGTCATACCCATTCCTCGATTAGGCGGTTCGGTATTCTTGCCCATAGCCACGATAGTCATCACGGCAGCACTTGTGGTGCTCATGCGTTTCGACTATAACATACATGCTTTGTGGAACAGTGTCAACGTGCAGCATTTTCTGGCTTACCTCTGTGGCGCCATGTCACTATATGCCATCGGACTCTATGACGACATACACGGCGTAGGCTACCGCACGAAATTTATGGTGCAGATAGGAGCTGCAGCCATACTTTGTATCAGCGGTCTGTGGATCTCCGACCTCAGTTACATCTTTTTCCTGCACCGCATAGCGTGGTGGATAGGCATGCCACTGACAATGCTGTTTGTCGTATACGTGACAAATGCCATGAATCTCATCGACGGCATTGACGGACTGGCATCGGGTCTGTCGATAATAGCTCTCGTCGTGATAACGATACTCAACATACAGGCTGGCAGCATGCTGTGGGCGATGCTGGCAGTGGCATATCTCGGCGTGGTAATCGTCTTCTTCGGCTATAACGTGTATGGCAAGACACACAAGACATTTATGGGCGATGCTGGCAGCCTGACGATAGGCTACACGCTGGCATTCCTCGTGCTGCATTTCTGGCAAGACCAACCCGTGTGGAACCCTTATTTTCACAACGTTGGCATTGTGGCGATGAGCACGCTCATACTGCCAATGTTTGACGTAGTGAGAGTGTTTCTCTCGCGCATCCGCGACCACCGCAACCCCTTCCTGCCCGACAAGAACCACATACACCACAAGTTGCTCCGCGCGGGGCTCTCGCCATTCATGACCATGGTGACGTTGCTTGTCATATCCTGCATGATAATCGCAATCAACTATATTATGGCGTCATATGTGTCGCAGACTCTGATGATAATCATCGACGTGGCCCTCTATTGTCTGATGCACGTATGCATCAACATCGCCATTTCCCGCAAGGAAAAAGACGGCGAGGAGTATAACCGCGCATACTAAAGGCGCGCAGTCGCAAATTGCCACTAAAACAAAGGAATGGGATTATTTGCCGATACGAATTAAAAACACTACATTTGTAGGCAAATACGGAGAGAGTCATGAAATATCCTATAGGAATACAGAGTTTCGAACAACTCATAAAGGGCGGTTTTGTCTATGTTGACAAGACGGCCCTTATGTGGAAATTGGCGCAAAACCACGTTTGCTTTCTCGGTCGCCCAAGGCGGTTTGGAAAGAGTCTACTCATCTCCACCCTGGAGAAATATTTTCTGGGACAGAAGGAACTCTTCGAGGGACTGGCTGTGGAGAAGTTGGAAACAGAGTGGAAGCAGTATCCTGTTTTCCGGCTGGACTTCAACACTGGCAATTATCTCAACGACGGGACATTGGAAGAGGTGTTGGCTGGCGGAGTATCCCAATGGGAAGAGCAGTATGATGTCACCCCACGATATGAAGACATAGGCAAGCGTTTTCAGGACGTACTGCATGCTGCGCACATGAAGACAGGACTGGGAGCCGTAGTGTTGATAGACGAATACGACAAGCCTATCCTTGATGTGCTCGACCTTGACTTCAAGGTGGAACATTTGGGCGTAACCATGACTTTAGAGGAAAAGCACCGCAGCATCATGAAGTCTTTCTATACTACGTTCAAGGGAGCAGACGAGGATTTGCGATTTGTCTTCCTTACAGGGGTTACCAAGTTTTCGCAGATAAGTATGTTCAGCGGCTTTAACCAGCCCGATGACATTAGTCTTAACCGCGATTATGAGGCCATTTGCGGAATAACGAAAGAAGAACTACTCAAATATTTCTCTGAGCCTATACAGGAATTTGCAGAAGATTACGAATGTAGTTTTGACGAAATGCTGGAGTTGCTGAAAAGGAAATATGACGGCTATCACTTCGGCAAGCGTCTGACGGATATCTTTAATCCGTTTAGTATTCTCAATGCACTAAATCAAATGGATTTAGGGAGTTTTTGGTTTAAGAGCGGCACACCGACCTATCTCGTTCGTCTACTATCGCACTTTGACCAGAACTTCAACGAACTGATAGGCAAGTATTATTCCACCACTCAGTTTGACGACTACAAAGCAGACGTAGAGATGCCGTTGCCTATGATTTATCAAAGTGGCTATCTCACTATAAAGGCATACGACCGCGACACGGCAACCTATCTGCTCGACATCCCGAACAACGAAGTGAGGGAAGGACTTATGGTGGTGCTTGCCAA
>CAVKNF010000117.1:0-7706 GCA_963657415.1 bacterium
GTAGGAATCCTTCTCATCGGCAGAAGCCTTCTCCTTGCGCTGCCATATAGGAGCCTTCTCGGTCTTGTCGGGCACGCAGATGTCTCCCTGCACATTGAATTTCACCTGTGATGTGTAGGCAGGACCATAGAAGAGCGGAGTCTCGCCATACTGGTCGCGACTAATGTAACTGCCGAGAGTGAAGATGTCCTCTGGGGAGTTTTGGTCCATAGGAGTGTTGGAAGACGAGCGAATCACGATGACAGCATATGTGGAATAGCCTATCATCAGCATGAGCATACACATGAGAACGGTGTTCTTGGTGCGTGCAGATATGATCGGAATGAGTTTCTTCTCTTCCTTACGCTTGTAGTTGAGCACAAACCACAGGATGGCAAGTACTATCACGCCAGTGATGAATGCGCGCCAGCCGTAGCCATAGAATGGTACGCCGAGCATTGCGAAAGCGATGAGGAAGGAGATATTCTGCAACTTCTGATTCTTGTCGTTGTAGGTCTGATAGATAGCCCAGCAGACGCTTGCCACGAGCAATACGATGTAGACAATCTCACCTGTATTGAATGGACATCCGAGAGTATTTACGAAGAACAACTCAAACCAACCGCCCACGGTGATGATGCCAGGCACTACGCCATAGAGTACGGCTGCCACGAGCACGAAGGAGATGAGCAGAGCAAGGATGGAACCCTTGAGTTCGATATTTGGGAAACGCTTGTAGCAGAACACGAGCACTATGGCAGGGATGCACAAGAGGTTAAGCAGGTGGACACCGATAGACAAACCTGTCATATACATAATCAGCACGAGCCAACGCTCAGAATGAGGTTCGTCAGCATGGTCTTCCCACTTGAGGATGAGCCAGAACACCACAGCGGTGAAGGCACTTGAGTAGGCATAGACCTCGCCTTCTACGGCAGAGAACCAGAATGTATCGCTGAAGGTATACACCAAAGCGCCCACTAATCCTGAGCCCATGATAGTTATCAACTTACCTGTGGTGAGTTCGTCCCAATCCTTAAGCACGAGTTTTCGTGTGAGGTGTGTGATAGACCAGAAGAGGAACAGGATGGTGACTGCCGACAAGAGGGCGTTCATCGTGTTGATGATGCGTGCCACCTGTGTAGGGTCGCTGGTCAGATGTGAGAACAGATTTGCTGTAAGCATGAAGAATGGTGCTCCTGGAGCATGACCCACCTCAAGCTTATAGGCGGTAGTGATAAACTCAGGGCAGTCCCAGAAGGATGCCGTGGGCTCGATGGTCGAACAATAGACAAAGGCTGCGATGAGGAATGTTATCCAGCCCAGGACATTGTTGGTTAATTGATACTTTTTCATTATAGTATTACTTGATTTTGTTTCTATCGGTAATCGCTTATGCCTAAGCGACATTGTCATCACATTATCTTTGCAAAAATACGAAGAATTAAGGGAATTGTCTATATGACTTATCTATTATTATAAAATGTTAAGTATTGCGAGGCTTCAAAACAGGTAATCGACACCATAGATGAGCAATACGTAGCGTATGACTTTGCCTAACGTGATGGACAGCACGGAGATGAACATGTTGGCACGAGTGAAGCCCAAGATGACGGATATGGCTGAACCTAATATGGGAAGAAAACAGAAGAATCCCATCCACGCGCCACGGCTGCCCATGAAGCGTTGGGCTTTGTCGAGACTCTCTTTCTTGATGTGAAACCATCGTTCGAGCCAGTCGAGGTGTCCCATACGGCCAAGACCGTAGTTGAACATCGAACCAAGCACATTGCCTATACTTCCAAAGATGATGAGTTTTGTGGGGTCGAGACCTGCAGCCCACAACGCGAGCATGAGCGTCTCGCTGCTAAAGGGGAATACGCTGCCAGCTATGAAGGCTGCCACGAGCATGCCCCAATAGCTGTAGTTGAGAAGAAATTCGGTTAAAGCATCCATGCGTTAGATACTGTCAATAACAGGATTATGATTATCGAGGCTATGAAATGCCAGTTGGTCACACGTGACTTAGTAAACGTGAAATAATGTGCCACGATGGGTGACGCCGTCACTATGAGCAGCCTCAGCAGATAAGGACTGTGCAAAGGTTGCAGCACAATGAATACGAGTGTCAGCAAGAACAGCAGGATGAAGGAATAAAACATCATCCTCACGCGAATGCTCTCATGAAAACTGTAACGATAGAAATGCGCTATTGCCACGAGACCTGTCAATGCCACGAAGACAAGGTTGACAAGGAGCGACGGTTGGAGTATGCCCTGACACAACGGTTGGAATGTGGCGATAGAAACTAAGTGGTCAACGACGCGTGTGTAGTCGCCAGTATATACGGTATAAGCCGTCCAAAACCAATAAGGAACGAGCAGTCCTATTATCGATGCCAGAAAATTCTTTAGCGAGGCTGCCTGCATGCGCGCCAGAAGTATCAGCCATGAGAAAGGAAGGAAGAACAGCACCTGCACAAAGAGCGTGCTGGCTGCGCCCAACATGATGAATGATGCGCAGACTGTGCCCATGCCACGCTTGTCTTGGTATGCATGGAAGAGCGCCAGCAGATGCAGGGCAAAGAATGCCTGCACGATGTTTGCCTCAAGCGACTTGCTGAGGCATGTCACCATGGTGGAAAGAATGAGGAATATAGATGACGGCAAACGGCTGTAGATGCGCAACAAGGCATTGTTGTTGTTGATAAGGAGCATCACATATCCTGTGAAAAGTATGCAGAGGAAATGTATCCACAGACTGCTGTCGGTTGCCGCAAACAAGAAAGCCATCACTGCTGTATAAACGACAGTGATGGGCAATGTAATACGACTTTGTGCTACTATGTTCTGAAACACAGTTACTATATTTATAGGTCTTTTCCGATGTCTCTACGGAAATATTTGTCAGTGAAGTTGATCTTGCCTGCCTCGAGGAAACTCTTTGCCAAAGCCTCAGCCTTGTCTTTGCCATAAGAAGAAACGGCTATGACACGTCCGCCATTGGTCACGACATCGCCGTCTTTCAAGGCTGTGCCAGAGTGGAACACGACGCTACCTTCAACATCTTCTATGCCGTCTATCTTGTAGCCTTTCTTATAAACTTCGGGATAGCCTCCGCTGACAAGCATCACGCAGACGGCGGCACGCTCGTCAAACTCGATATTCTTCTCTTCTATATTTCCCTCGGCAACACCCTCGAAGAGGTCCACGATGTCGCTCTTCAGACGAAGCATGACGCTCTCGGTCTCTGGGTCTCCCATGCGGCAGTTGTACTCGATGACCATCGGTTCGCCGTCGACATTGATAAGTCCGAAGAATATGAATCCCTTATAGCAGATGTTCTCTTCTGCCAGACCGTCAACAGTAGGACGGATGATGCGGTCTTCCACCTTCTGCATCCACTTCTTGGTGGCAAAAGGTACTGGAGTGACACTTCCCATACCGCCTGTATTAAGACCAGTGTCGCCCTCGCCTATTCGCTTGTAATCTTTAGCCTCAGGCAAAATCTTGTAGTTCTTGCCGTCGGTGAGAACGAATACCGAGCACTCTATACCTGAGAGGAACTCCTCAATGACAACACTTGCAGAAGCATTGCCGAACATGCCACCGAGCATAGCCTTAAACTCAGTCTTTGCCTCTTCCAATGTAGGAAGGATGAGAACGCCCTTGCCTGCGCACAAGCCATCAGCCTTGAGTACGTAAGGAGCCTTGAGAGTTTCGAGAAATTTCAGTCCCTCTTCTATCTGAGTGCCGTTGAAAGTCTGGTAACGTGCCGTAGGGATGTTATGGCGCTGCATAAACTGCTTGGCGAAATCCTTGGAACCCTCGAGAACGGCTCCCGCCTTTGACGGACCGATGACGGCAATGTGCTTAGTGCGCTCATCCTGCTTGAAGTCATCATAGATACCCTTCACGAGAGGGTCCTCAGGACCTACCACCACCATGTCGACACCATTCTCTACGGCAAAAGCCTTGAGCGACTCAAAGTCGTCAGCCTTGATGGCTACGTTCTCGCCTACCCCAGATGTGCCGGCATTGCCTGGCGCAATGTAGAGTTTGTCACATTTCTCACTCTGTGCGATCTTCCATGCGAGAGCATGCTCGCGACCTCCGCTGCCTAATAAAAGAATCTTCATTATTTCAAATGTTCTTCAAAATATTGTGTAATGCGTTCGTGCAGATGTACACTCTTGTGTCCCATCATGTTGTGGCCTTCGCCAGGATATACGAAGAAGTCTGGTTGGGTGCCGGCTTCCGTGCAGGCGTTGATGAACTGCAGCGCGTGCTGTGGCACCACTGTCGGGTCATTCATGCCGATGATAATCTGCAGTTTGCCTTTCAGATTCTTTGCCTTATTGATCAGACTTGTCTGTTCGTAGCCCTCGGGATTGGTGTCAGGTGTGTCCATATAGCGCTCGCCATACATCACCTCATAGTATTTCCAGTCGATGACAGGACCACCGGCTACACCCACCTTGAACACGTCGGGATAGTTGGTCATGAGCGACACCGTCATGTATCCGCCAAAACTCCAGCCATGCACACCGAGCCTGTCGGCATCGACATAAGGGAGCGACTTGAGATAGTCTACGCCACACATCTGGTCTTTCATCTCCTCCTGACCGAGGTGACGGAATGTAGCCTGCTCGAAGTCACGGCCACGGTTTTCGCTTCCACGGTTGTCAAGGATAAAGACGATGTATCCCTTTTGTGCCATGTATGTTTCCCACGAACGGGAAGACCAGTGCCAAGAAGCGTCTACATTGTGGGCATGAGGACCGCCGTAGACATAGACAACAGTGGGATATTTTTTCGTAGGGTCAAAGTCTGCCGGTTTCACCATGCGCCAATAGAGGTCAGTAGTGCCGTCAGCAGCCTTTATCTTTCCGTTCTCAAAGATAGGATGATACCATCCCTCCCATGGATCGGGAGCAGTGCCGAGCAAAACGCTCTTGCCCGTAAGGGTGTTTGTCACAGCACACTTACGTGGCACCGTTGGCTCCTGCCAGGTGTCTACCAAGTATTTGCCGTCGTCAGAGAGTTTCACATTATGTACGCCCTTGCCATTGTCGAGCGGGGTGCGCTTGAGAGTCTTCATGTCAACCGAAAAGATGTTGGCTTGAAGAGGATTTGTCTCATTAGACCTTATGATGAGAGTCTTCTTTGCGGGACAGAAACCCACGAGTTGCATGACTTCCCAGTTGCCCTTTGTTATCTGCGAAATCTGCTTGCCGTTGACATCCATCAGATAGAGATGCATGTGTCCATCTTTCCAACTCCAATAGATGAATTTGCTGGCATCCCAAGGAAGGAAGGTAACGGGATGCAGCGGTTCAACATACTTATCAGAATCTTCTGTATATAAAGTTTTTATCTTCTTACCATTATCAGCATTATATGCATCAAGAGTGCAATGGTTTTGGTCGCGATTGAGTTCGAAAAGATAGATGGTCTTGCCATCGGGCGACCAAGTGATATTGGTGAAATAGCGGTCGGTGACATCACCGAAATCCAGGTATACGGTCTTTTGCGTATTGAGGTCATACACGCCTACGGTAACCTTGTGCGAAGTCATACCCGCCATAGGATATTTGTCGGGAGCAAGTTCAGCCTCACGAGCGAAAGTGTTCACCTGAGGATAGTCTGCCACCATGCTCTGGTCCATGCGGTAGAAAGCCAACTTGGTGCCGTCTGCATTCCAGAATGTGCCTTTGGTTATGCCAAACTCATCACGGTGTACGCTCTGTCCGTAGACAATCTCGCGAGAACCGTCGGTAGAGAGTTGCACCTCCTTGCCGTCGGCATAGCGCACCCACAGGTTGTTGTCGCGGAGGAAGGCGTCAGCACGCGACACCTTGTTCCACTCCAGCGAACCCTCGGCACTCTGCTTCCACACCACCTTCCAGTCGTCGAAATCCACGAGCGAGCGTTCACCGTCCACATAATTTAATATATAGGGATGTTCCTTATATGGATAGCCAGCCATTCTGACCTTATAGGCATTGTCAGACTCCAGTCCATAGACGGAATATATGTTATTGCTGTTTACCTCACCATCCTTCTCGGGTTTGCCCGTAGCGGGATTGAGCAGGAGTTTGCATGAATTGTTGCCATCCACGAGATGATTGCCCCACCAGTCGTAGGAGAATCTCTGCGGATAAAACTTATACGCATTCTTACCGCCGAAGTTGAGTTCTTCGAGGGTAAACAATTTCTGTGCATGCGCACCACTACCTGCTAAGATCATGGCAAACAGTGCTACAAGATATGATTTAATCTTCATTGCCAAAGAGTTGTTTGCGACGTTCGAAGTTTTCCTTTCGGTCTCTCTGACCGCCATTCTTCTTGAAACCATCCTTTGAGTCTCTTGATTTCCAAGAGTCACGCTGAGGTCTGCTTCCCTTAAAATCCTTGTTGCCACGGAAACCGTTCTGACGGCGGTCGCCTCTTTCCTCGCGGTCGCCACGCTCACGGCGGTCACCGCGGTCAAATCTGTCGCGTCTTTCTCCGCGGTCGTATTTGTCGCCGCGCTCATGGCGGTCATTGTCATGAAAGTCGCGCGACTCACGACGCTCACGTCCACGACCGTTGTCGCGGTTTCGGTCATTATGTCGTTCAAGCGAACGGAAGGTAAAGGAGCGGATGTCTGCTTCTTCATTTTCCTCCTGCTCGTCCATCTTCTTCTGATAGTCACGGTTCTTTCTCGCCCTGACCTTCTCAGCCATCATCTTCTTCTCCTCTTCGGTCTTCACATGACCGCCTTCGCTGACGAAATCGTTTATCTTACCGTCAAACATCTGGTATTTGCGGTATTCACATTCCAGCGAACCGTTATAGAGAGGAACTTTCACCGAAGGTTTCAGACCTATCTGACGGAAACATTCTTCCTTATAAGAGAGTATCCAAGCCTCATTGCCGATGAAGGCATGCTTGAGTCTCTCGCCTATCATCTTGTAGGTGCCGAGCAGGTCTGGAGTAGAGATGCGCTCGCCATAAGGCGGATTGCTCACGATGATAGCCTTCTCTGCCGGTTGGGTGAAGTCCTTGAAGTCCTGCTGCTTGATGGTGACATACTTGCTCAGTCCTACTGCCTTGACATTGAGGTTGGCAGTATTGACGGCCTTGATGTCTACATCATAGCCGTAGATGTGATGTTCGAACTCCTTCTCGCGCGAGTCATCATTATATATCTCCTCAAAGAGTTCGGCATCAAAGTCGGGCCATTTCTCAAATGCATATCCCTTGCGGAAGACTCCAGGCGCCATGTTGCATGCTATGAGTGCGGCCTCGATGGGCAGAGTGCCCGATCCGCACATAGGGTCTATGAAGTCTGTCTCACCTCGCCATCCCGTCATCAGAATCATGCCTGCAGCAAGCACCTCATTGAGAGGAGCCTCAACGCTCTCCTGGCGGTAGCCACGGCGATGCAAAGACTGACCCGAGGAGTCGAGCGACAGTGTAGCGTCAGAATCGGAGATGTGGATATGCAGGAGTATATCCGGATTGGTGACAGAAATATTTGGTCTCTTGCCTGTCTTCTCGCGGAAATAGTCCACGATGGCATCCTTCACCTTGTAAGTGACAAAGCGGGAGTTATTGAATTCGTCGGAATAGACCACCGAGTCGACAGAGAATGTCTTGCCTGCTCCGATAATGTCTGTCCACTCCAATTTCTTTATCTCGTTGTAGACATCGTCTGCTGACTTTGCCTTGAAATGCAGTATT
>CAVKNF010000118.1:0-7640 GCA_963657415.1 bacterium
GTTGCCCTTTCAGGGCGCAGCCTCATGTTTGATGGGTGCAGCGAGGACGCAGCACCTACTATGGTTAGCATTGACTTACCCTTGAGATGGTACGGCGAGGGCGCCGTACCTCCTAATATTACCGCCGTACCTCCTAATGAATACCATCATCATTTTCATCCCCTCCCTCGGGAGGGGTAAGGGGTGGGGTTTCTGGTTGGGGTTTCTGGTTGGTGGGGTCTTTTATTCCAATCTATTATTAAACTTCGCCAATGCTGCCGACATCAGCACCACTGCCATGCCCGCAAGCACCGCCATCTCATGTGTCACCTTGTCAAGTCCCACACCCATGATCATAAGTTTTCTAAGGGCTGCCACATAATATCGCGGGGGCATTATCGCCGACACATACTGCAATATCCTTGGCATGCTCTCCACGGGAAACATCATGCCGCTGAGCAATATGCAGGGCAAGATGAGCATCATCGCCGAGGCAAGGAGCGCCACGAGTTGGGTCTGGGCAAAGGTGCTGATGAGCATGCCGAGGGAGAGTGCCACGGTGACATAGATGACCGACACGAACAATATGCTCACCAACGAACCTGCTATGGGCACGCCGAGGATGAAGTGCGAGATGAAGAGGATGAAGAACAGTATGCAGAATGCCAACACAAGATAGGGCACCACCTTTGCCACGATGATCATTATCGGGCGCACAGGACTCACCAGGAGCACCTCCATCGTGCCGCGCTCCTTCTCGCGCACTATGCTGATGCTGGTCATCATGGCGCAGATAAGCATCAGGAGCATGCCCATGATGCCGGGCACGAAGTTGTAACTGCTCTTCATCTGCGGATTATACAGCAGCGAGAGATTAAGTCCGAAGGGCATCTCTCCCGTGACATCCTGCGCCAGTATCTGCCCCACATAGTTGGCATACATCTGCGCCATATTGGGGTCGCAACCGTCGGTTATCACCTGCACTCCGTCATGACGTGAGGCATAGTCGGCACTGAAGACCACCGCCATGTCCGCCTTCTGGTTGCGTATCAGCCGCTCTGCCTCGGCAGGTGTCTGCACACGACTGACAATGTTGAAATATTCGCTCTGCGCCAGTCTTTCGGTCATGCGCTGTGTCTCGTGGTCGAGGGAAGACATGACGACCACCGTGCGCACATTCTTCACATCCGTGGAGATGGCAAAACCGAAGATGAGCATCATCACCACGGGCATGCCGAAGAGGATGAGCATCGTGCGACGGTCACGCAGTATGTGGCGTGTCTCCTTTGTTATGAATGATATGAATTGTCTCATACTTTGATGTCTATATACTTCTATTGTCGGGTAGAGGTGCGCGCCAGCAGGGTGAAGACATGGTCCATGTCGGGCTGTTGGAAGTGTTCCTTCAGTTCGGCAGGCGACCCCATAGCCTTTATCTTGCCGTCCACCATGATGGAGATGCGGTCGCAATATTCCGCCTCGTCCATATAGTGGGTGGTGACGAAGACGGTGATGCCACGGTCGGCAGCATCATAGATGAGTTCCCAAAACTGTCGCCTGACGGCAGGGTCCACACCTCCTGTGGGTTCGTCGAGGAATACCACCTCGGGTTCATGGAATATGCTGACCGAGAACGCCAACTTCTGTTTCCATCCCAATGGCAGACTCTTCACCAGGTCGTCGGCATGGCCAGTAAACTGCAGTCTGTCGAGCAGAGCGTCCATCTTGCGCTTGATGTCGCTTGGCTTCATACCGTAGATGCCGGCAAAGAGGCGTATGTTCTCACGCACGGTGAGGTCTTCATAGAGTGAGAACTTCTGGCTCATGTAGCCGATGTGGCTCTTTATCTTCTCATACTCCGTGGTGAGGTCGCATCCTGCCACGCGTCCTGTGCCAGATGTGGGGCGGTTCAAACCGGTGAGGATGTGCATTGCCGTGGTCTTGCCGGCACCATTAGCACCGAGAAAACCGAAGATTTCACCGCGTCTGACGCTAAAGGAGATGTCGTCGACGGCATGGAATGTGCCGAAGACTTTCATCAGATGTTCCACCTCTATGACATTGTCCGCAGCGCCTTCCTGCAGATGTTTTGCGCTATGGCTGATACCTTCGGGGCAAAACACATCTCTAAACTCCTCCAATATGTCGTCGGGGCGCCCTACTCCCTTGACCTCCCCTTCCTGCATGAAGGCTATGCGGTCGCAACATCTTATCTCGTCGATATAGGGAGTTGACGCTATGATGGTGATACCTCTTTCGCGCAGCGAGGACAGCATCTGCCAAAACTCCTTGCGGCTTACGGGGTCCACACCCGTGGTGGGTTCGTCTAACAAAAGCAGTCGGGGAGAATGCACGAGGGCGCAGGATAGAGCCAGTTTCTGCTTCATACCGCCCGACAACGCTCCAGCGCGACGTTTGCGGAAGGGTTCGATCTGACTGTAGATGGCCTTGATGTCGTCATAGCCTGCCTCCACAGTAGTGCCGAAGAGGCGGGCAAAGAACTCCAGGTTTTCCTCCACCGTCAAGTCCTGATAGAGGGAAAACTTTCCCGGCATATACCCCACCCTGCTTCTTATCTCGCGCATGCCGCTGACGACATCGTGACCGTCGACTGTGGCTGTGCCCTTGTCGGCAAGAAGCAGCGTGGCGATGATGCGAAAAAGCGTGGTCTTGCCAGATCCGTCGGGACCTATGAGTCCGAAGATCTCGCCTTCCTTCACGGAGAGGGAGACGTCGCGCAGGGCCTGCACACTGCCGTAAGACTTTGATATGTTATTTACCGTCAGCATATGCCACCTCTCCATACATGCCTATCTTGATGTTGCCGTCATTCTTCACGGCTATCTTCACTGCATACACGAGGTCTGCACGCTCGTCGTCGGTGAGAATGGTCTTGGGAGTAAACTCCGACTTGGAGGATATCCACGCCACCTTTCCATCGTATTCTCGGCGCTCGCCACCGCCATAGTCGGCATATACTTTCATCTTCTGCCCTATCTTGAGGTCCTTGAGTTGGGCGGAGGTGAAGTATGCGCGGAGAAACATATTGCGCGTGTCGGCCATCTTGAGCAGGGGTTTGCCCACGGATGCGAACTCGCCCTGCTGCATGTATTTAGCCAGGATGGTGCCGCTGACGGGTGTCTTCACATGACACTTGCGCAACTGGTCTGCCACCTGCATGCGCTCTATGTCGGCAGTATTCATCTGCGCCTGCAGACCGTTGGTGGATGTGCTGAGCGACGACAACTGTGCCTCCAATTGGCGTTGCAATATCTTCACCTGACTGTCGGCATCATCGAGAGTCTTGCGGTTGGCAGCGCCCGACTTCACGAGAGCGTCAAAGCGGTCGCGCTCCTGGCGAGCCTTGGCGAGTTGCTGACGTGTGGCTGCCACCTGCTTTGCCATGTCAGGGCGCTGGGATGCATACACCTGCTTGAGCGCTCCCACCTGACACGCCTTGAGATAGAGTTGCACGGTGTCGACGAGTGCCACCTGAGTGCCCGCCTCCACGTAGTCGCCCTCCTGGGGAGCAAACTCCAGCAGCACTCCATTCTGCTCTGCCGAGAGGGTCACCTCCGTAGCCTCAAAAGTGCCCGTAGCATCATACTTCTCATCACCATTGCCGCAAGATGCCATCAGCGCGGCAGAGATTGTCATCACAGTAAATATCTTCGTTCTCATACTATTATTATTCAATTGTTTAATATTTCAATATTTCCATCTTTCAATATTTCAATCATTTAGCCGGCGTAGCCGGTAAATGCTTTGCAGCAGTTGCACTTCATGCTCGGTTTTCTGCGCCCTTGCCATCGACACGGCATTGATGTCGCGCACAAGGTCATTGACACTCATCGTGCCCATCTCCACCTTCTTGCCACTGGAGGCGCGGATGCTCTCGCGAAGTGACACTATCTCGTCGTCATTGGCCAACTGTTTGCGAAGTGCGTCAACGGCTCCGTCGGTCTGCTCCTGCTGCAATGTATTGTTGAAGAGGAATGTCTCGCGCTGCGCCGATATCTTCTGCCTCTGTTCGTCAATCTTCCTAATGTCATTCTTGCGGGTATAGAGCGCGCCGATGTTCCATGAGAGCGACACTCCGCCAAGCAGCATACCATTGTTTACAAGGTCGCTCACCTTAGTGTGATAAGCGCCCATACCCATAAACCCGACAGTAGGACGCAGGTCGGCATCGAGTTTCTTGCGCTGCACATCGAGCATCTTCTCCTGCGAAGCCATGAGCATCATCTCGGGACGGTGAGAGGCGTTGCGCTCCACATTATATATATTAGCAGGTCGCTCAAAAGTGGCGGTTTCACCGACCTGACTACCGATAAACGTGCCAAGCACACGCAGATAGGCCGAGCGCGATGCTGAGAGGCGGTCGCGCTGCTGGGTAGCCTTCAACTGCTCCACACGCAGCACATCCTTATCCGACTGATTGGCTATGCCGCCCGTCATCATGCTCTCCACAGTCTTCATGCTCGTGGCGAGGTCTGCCTGCAGCGTGGCATTCTGCTGGAGTTGCTCGTCAAGGAGGAGAAGTGAGAAATATATCTGCTCCACTCTATCGCTGACATCATCCATCGTGACATCCAGTTGGCGCGACTGCACATCCGACTCCGCTTCTGCCATCCTTCGCTTCAGCGCTATCTTGCCCCCGTCATAGATGGTCTGCTTCACCATGAGCGATGCGCTTGCCACAAGATTGTTCATGTCGACGCCCATCATTGCCGCCTTGCTGTCACCATTTATAATATTGGTGAAACCATAGCCTCCTGCCGACACCGACACCTGAGGCAACCACACCGTGGCGGCATTGGCGAGGTCATAGCCGCGGGAGCGCTCCACGATGCCATACTGCTTGATGGCGGGATAATTCTCCTTCGCCATCTGCAGACACCCGTCGAGAGTGAGGCTCTGCGCCTGTGCGAGGCAGAAAGTGCCGGACAGGCAAAGGGCTGAAAACAGTCTTTTCATTGTCATAGTCATATATTCCGTAGTATTTGTTTGCGGTTGCAAAATTACGGCTAAGATACATGCAAGGCATTATCCTTTCACATAGAAGAATGTTCTTTTTGTAGGATTACAACAAAAAGATATGTCAAAACAAGCCATTATGATTATCTTTGCATACATGAAGACACCCGAGAAACTCACCATGGACATGATGTTTGAGCGCATCCAGGAGGACGACGCCTCACTGCTCAACAACATCTGTTTCCATAAAGATTTTGCCATCGTGATGAACACAAGCAGACTCTTGCGTCTGTTTGCACATTATTTTAATGCGCCGTTCCTATTGGAGGATTTCCGCATGGGGTTTGTGCAGCGCGGATTCATACGAGCCACGATAAACCTGCAGGAATACTGCGTGGAGGCAGGAAACATCGTCATCATGGTGCCTGGGTCAATCGTAGAACCGCTGGAGATAAGTGACGACTTCACCATCTCGGGCATCGGCATCTCCGCGGAGCGTTTCCGCATGCTCCACGACAACAATCTGCCCGCCATCTTCAAGGGGCACCGCAACACCAAGACGCTGCATGTGGACGACAGTGAGAGGGATATGATAGCAGAACTATTCTTAAGCCTATGGCATCTCTCACACACACGAGACATCGGTGAAACCGCCATAAACTGCATGGCGGCTACCATCGCCAATGTCTACAACGACCTCTTCCTCAGCCACAACACGGAAGACTATCCGCAAGGAAGACCTCACGACACGGCATACAACATGTTTGAGCGATTTATCTCTCTTGTCAACGAGCATTGCCGCGAAGAGCGTCAACTGGATTTCTATGCCGACTGCCTCTGCGTGACAAAGCGCCATCTCGGCACGACAGTGAAACAGGTGAGCGGCATCACGGCAAAGGAATGGATCGACAAGGCTGTGATAACAGCAGCAAAGGTCATGCTGCGCCACTCCGACGACACCATTCAGCAGATTGCCGATGCCTTGCATTTCCCCAACGACAGTTTCTTCTGCAAATACTTCCACCGCCTCACATCATTCACCCCACAGCGCTGGCGCGAGGGCAAAGGGCAGTAAGAACGCTGCAAGAACCAAGGGGCATCGCTGTAAAAAACTCGTCACATGGATGTTTTGACATATGTCGCAAACGTGCGCGGCATTCGTCACACAAGTTTTTGGCATTTGTCGCATATGTTTTTGACATATGCCGCACAACCTTTTGGCATATGCCAAAACATCCGCATAGCGAGATTTTCACAAAAGGTAAAGAAAGTGCTTACAGCGTAAAAGCAAGGAAGTACAATACCCTCGCCGTACCACGCAAGCAAGGTAAGGTAATCATAGTAGGCGAAGCGTCCTCGCTTTGCCCCCTCAAGCAAGAGTACTCAAACGCGAGTGGGTGCAGCGAGGACGCAGCACCTACTACGGTTACCAATAATATTTCAATATTTCCATTTTTCAATATTTCAATATTAATTGACGAGGGCGCTGTACCTCCTATAAAATGTCTCTGTTAGCATGTTTGCTGGGTGCAGCGAGGACGCAGCACCTACTATAGTTACTATAGGCTGGTTCTATAAATCCCTACTATAATCTTCTTGATGGCAAAGCGAGAACAAAAAAAATGTGTGCCGAAACTAAGGATTAGTCTCGGCACACATATTATAAACTTAGAAAGAATGTTAAGGTGTTTTCTTGTAAAATTCCACACCTTAAAGCAAATATTCTACGATTATGGCTGCAGTGTGAAACCTACAACGAGGTAAGCCTTCTCTGTTCTTGGATTGGCTGCCACCTGAGCGAAGAGAGGAATACTGAAGCTGTCGGTAACCTTGATATCCTTGGTGGCCTTCAGAGAAATATTGGTAATGGCAAAGCCGTCTGTGCCATAGAGACCTGACTTGAATGGCACAGCACCGATAGCAGCCGACCAGTCGCAACCGCCGAGTTTGAATGGTGCTGAAGCCTCAACATAAGAAGAGTACTGACGCTTGTCCTTCTCACTCTTGCTGTCGTCTCCAGCGAAGTTTGTATACCAGTTCAAAGCCACTGGACCGAAGTCGTAGCCAACATTGGCCTCAAATACGTGAGCAGTCTCATCTGACTTGTAGTTGAAATACTTATCCTTTGTGTCAAACCAATAGTCTGTGACACCGACAGTGAAACCACCTATAGAATAAGCCAAAGTCAAGTCAAACTCCTTTGTGGCCTCTTTCAACGCGCCACCTTCACCAGTGACACCATTCAAGCCAACGCTTCCCCATGCTGTCAAAGAGAGACCTTTGTAACCGATGCCGAGAGTAGGCTGCAAAGAAACGTTGCCCAAATCCTGACCACGCCAGTAGTAACGGCTCACAATGTCAGCTCCGATTGTTGTCTCTACCTCGTCCTGTGCTATGGCAGCAGGAGCGAAAGCCATCAAACCAAGTGCCAGGGCACCAACCTTCTTTATATCAAAATACTTCATAGTCTTTTCTATTTTAAAGTTTTCTTTTTGTAAAGTTCTGGTTGCAAGAGTTTCGAAGAACGATCTTGCCAACCAAAACTTTTACTTTAGGTGGGTTCTATAAATTCCCCACCGCAAACTATATTTATTTTTATGGGTTGCTTTTTGTCATCTTGCGGTCTCTTTTCGGTCCAATTCGTTTGCTCGTTCAGTTGCATAGCCCGCTATGCTCCTTCACTC
>CAVKNF010000119.1:0-7544 GCA_963657415.1 bacterium
TTGGTTTATACAAAGATACAAAATGCCAGCCTTTATATTACGTCTTGGCTCTTATGTTAGTTTTTACATCCATGCATTTAACGGAAGAGCCGGAAAGAAGATAATAGTCAATCCTCTTTATGCTATATCCAACTTATTTTTTACCGTCACTTAGGTTAGAGAAATGCCCGACTTTAAGCATATGGCTTAAGGTCGGGCATAATTCTTTTTGTAGGTGTCAATTGTTACTGCCTACAATTATCAATTATCAATTATAAATTATCAATTATAAATTAACAACTGCTACCACTTCAGGATAATACCTCCATAGGCGGGGATGCTAACCTTGATGGCGGTGTCTTTTGCGAGAGTTATCTCCTGCTCCTTGTTTGTAAGCAGGTCAGTGGCGCATACTGTCGACTCCCTTATTCCGAGGAACTCGAAAGCGTGCGAAGGGATGGTGATATCAGTGTCAACATCCGTGTCGGCAAAGTTGACGGCTATGAGCATGTCGTTGCCTCTAAGGAATGCAAACTGCTTGTCGCCCAGTTGGGGGTTCACATACATCAGGTCATATGACTGACCGTCGGCGATGGACTTCTCTGTTGTGGCAATATTGAGAATCTGCTTGTATTGAGCCTCGAGTTTCTTCTCTTTTGTCGTCAGAGCCTTGCGGTCGTAGAAACCTCGGCGCACAGAGTCTACACACCAGTAGTCGAAGATAGTGGTGCGACCGTCCTTGCCAGAGAAACCCTCCTTGTCCATACCGCGCTCGCCATATTCCTGTCCGAAGTATATCATCACAGGGTTGTTGCCAAAAAGTGCCGAAATGATGAGAGCCGGTATGGCCTTTTCCCCTTCAGAAGCGAAGAAATCGGATGCTATGCGCTGCTCGTCATGGTTTTCGAGGAAATAGAGCATGTGGTCGCGTATGTCGTCGACACATTGCCACTGTGAAGTGATGGCAGCCGAAGAACAGCATCCTGTGGTCACGGCACGCAGGGTGTCATACATACCCACCTTGTCATAGAGATAGTCAAAACCAGAGTGTATGTAGTTGCGGTATTGAGCTGGATTATATACCTCGCCGATGAGTTTTATGTGCGGATATGCTTTCTTTAGTATGCCCGACGCATAATGCCAGAATGCGCTTGGCACCATCTCCGCCATGTCGCATCTGAAGGAGTCTATGTTCTTAGATGCCCAGAAAAGCAATATGTCGGTCATCTTCTTCCATGTGGAAGGCACAGGCGAGAAATGTTCCGACGGAGTGCCCGACCAGTCATTGTAGTCGATGCCGTAGTTGAGTTTCACCGTCTCATACCAGTCGTTTATTGACGGATGCGCTGAGAAGCAGTCGTTGCCTGTAGCCTTGGCAGGACTCTCCTTATAGTCTGACGGACATGGGCTGACGAAATCTTCACCTACACAATAATAGAAGTTGTTGTCGGTGGAGAAGTGCATCTGCTTGTTGTCAGACTTTCCGAGATCCTCAATGCCTTCAGGTTTGGCTATAGACTCATACTGGCGCGCCACATGATTGGGCACAAAGTCCATCACCACTTTCATGCCAGCCTTGTGAGTGCGCTCTATGAGCTGTTCCCACTCCTTCATCCTGTTGTCTACATCTACGGCGAGGTCGGGATCCACGTCATAATAGTCGCAGATGGCATAGGGCGAACCTGCCTTGCCTTTTACTACTGAAGGATGCTGCGAGGGGATGCCATACTGGGAGTAGTCGGTGCAAGACGCATGACGGATAACCCCCGTAAACCAAACATGCGTTGCACCCAACTGGTGGATGCGACGCAATGTTTTCATATCGAAATCTTCAAATTTACCTGTGCCATTGTCCTCAATGCTGCCATTCTCCATTCTGGAGATGTTCTTGTTGCCAAAGAGACGGGTAAAAACTTGATAGATGATTATCTTGTCCATTATTCGATGCCTTTTACAGTAACCGCCTCGTTGCCCTTGGCAATCTTGGCAATCATGCCCTGCAGAGCCTTGCCAGGTCCGCACTCCACAAACTCGGTTGCTCCATCGGCAATCATATTCTGCACCTCGTAGGTCCACTTCACTGGAGCAGTGAGCTGGGCGATGAGATTCTTCTTTATCTCCTCTGGGTCAGTGTGAGGTTTTGCGTCCACATTCTGATATACAGGGAACTTAGGAGTGTGAAACTCGGTAGCCTCTATCGAAGCCTGGAGTTCGTCCTTTGCAGGCTGCATGAGTGGAGAGTGGAATGCACCTCCAACCTTCAGAGGGAGAGCTCTCTTGGCACCTGCTGCCTTCAACTGCTCGCAAGCCTCGTTGATGGCGTCGATGTTGCCCGAGATAACCAACTGGCCAGGGCAGTTGTAGTTGGCTGGCACCACGATGTTGCCTTCCTTTGAGATGCTTGCGCACACCTGCTCGATGGTCTCGTCGGGCAGGGCGATGATGGCAGCCATAGTTGATGGTGCAGCCTCGCAAGCCTTCTGCATGGCTTGAGCACGTGCAGAGACGAGTTTCAGTCCGTCCTCAAAACTCAGTGCGCCAGCAGCCACGAGAGCGGATAACTCACCGAGAGAGTGACCAGCCACCATTGATGGGTTGAAGTCGTCGCCGAGGCAGAGAGCGGAAATCACGCTATGGAGGAACACAGCAGGCTGGGTCACCTTGGTCTGCTTGAGTTCGTCGTCGGTGCCGGCAAACATAGTATCTGTAATCTTGAAACCGAGTATTTCGTCAGCCTCATCGAAAAGTTTCTTTGCAAGTGGGTTGCTTTCATAGAGGTCCTTGCCCATACCTACAAACTGTGAGCCTTGACCTGGGAATACAAATGCTTTCATCTGAATTATTGTTGTTTAATATGTTATGCGATGCAAAGTTACAAATAAAATGGCTAAAACAGGATATGTAATAGTCGTTTTTGCTATATTGACGCTTTCAAATTGATGGTACGGCGAGGGCGCCGTACCTCCTATTATAGATTATATTTAGCCTTTCTATGTGCCGACGGGTGCGGTTGTGGCGCCATCATGCCCGATGATGATGATGTCGCAGACGAAGAGTGCTTGCCGGAGAACTTCATTCCGCGGTAGTCAAACCACCGTGACCATATGCGGTCTACGTAGTCGGCAGTCTCGCTACCTCGCATATATCCGTATTTCACTACAGGGTCATTGTAATATTGTGGTTGTGCGAGTTTGAGGATATATTCTCGCACATTGCCCCAAGCATAAGGTGACTGTCCGTGCTTCTTTGCCAATGCCATGGCATCACGCACGTGATGGGCACCGCCATTGTAACTTGCCAACACAAACTTGATGCGCTCGGATGGGGTGGGGATGTCGGAGAATCGTTTGGTCAACTGCGCTATATATCTCGTAGCGGCAGACACATTGCTCTCGGGATTGTATATCTCAGAGCGTGGCAGTCCTATTTCGTCAGCCGTGCCAGGCATAATCTGCATCAGACCGCCCGCACCAGCCCATGACCGCGCGTTAGGGTCAAAGGTAGACTCTTGGTAACACTGTGCTGCAAGGAGTTTCCAGTCCCACTGTGCCACAGGCGCATAGCGTTGGAAGAGGTGGTCATAGTTGGAGATGATGCCGGCAGAGCGGTTGAGCATCGGAGAGTATACATGGCGCGTGATGCTGCGTGACGACAACCAGTATGACTGTTCCTCATTGACCTTCTTTATCTTGTCTGCCGTAAGCCATTTGTCTATAGCCTCTGCCAGTTGCGTATTAGTCTTGTTTACAAGCCAATGCCACTTCTTCGCCGAAGCCTTTTCTCCACATTCAGCCAATCCCTTGATATTGTCTTTCATAGGCATGGCCATGACGTCAGCCTCGCCGTCTTCTATGCGTTGCACCATGTCGAGGGTATCCTTGCAGACATCCACGCGGAGTGACACTCCAAGCGATTGGCAAAACTTCTCGCAGAGCAAGTAGTGCAGTCCCATGCCACGACCGTGATATTCATAATATGTGTCAGGACCGCTCACAGTGACCATTATCATCTCACCGTTGGAGATGATGTCGTCAAGATTGAAAGCAGCACTGTCTGCCGACACTTCATCGGTAACAGTGTCGCCCCACGGATTGGGGTGCTCCACCTTCTGCTTGCATGATGTCAAAACGACAGTCATGATGATGAATATAAGACTTGAAATTCTGAAACCAACCATAATCGGGCACAAAATTACTACATTTCTTGGAATAATAAATTATAAATGTTACTTTTGCCGTTAGTTTGATGTGATTTTAAAGTTTACAGGTAATATAATTTATAAATATGTTAAGAGTAGCAGTACAATCTAAGGGACGCCTTTTTGAAGACACCATGAACCTGTTGGCAGAAGCCGACATCAAGGTGGGTAGTTCGAAGCGTACTCTTCTGGTAGAATCAACAAATTTCCCGCTTGAAGTGCTTTATCTGCGCGATGATGACATTCCACAGTGCGTGGCAAGCGGCATCGCCGACATCGGTATAGTAGGCGAGAATGAGTTTCTTGAACGTTCGGAAGATGCGGAGGTAGTCCATCGACTTGGTTTTTCCAAGTGCAGATTGTCACTTGCCATCCCCAAGAGCATTGACTATAAAGGTCTGGAGTGGTTTGAAGGGAAGAAGATAGCCACCTCATATCCCGGCATACTGAAGAAATTCATGGCCGACAACAATATCAACTCCGACATACACGTCATCACTGGTAGTGTGGAGATAAGTCCGGGCATAGGACTTGCCGATGCCATCTTCGATATCGTTAGTTCGGGTTCCACTCTCGTGAGCAACAACCTCAAAGAGGTGGAGGTGGTCATGAAGAGCGAGGCTCTGCTCATCGCCAACAAGAATCTTGATGCGAGCAAGCGTGCCATACTCGATGAGATGCTCTTCCGCTTCGACGCGGTGAAGAATGCCGAGGACAATAAGTATGTGAGAATGAATGCTCCTAAGAATCGTCTTGAAGAGATTGTAAAAGTGCTGCCGGGACTCAAGAGTCCTACTGTCATACCTCTCGCTGATGAGGGCTGGTGCTCAGTGCATGCGGTGATACACCAGAAGGTGTTTTGGGAGATTATCGGCAAACTCAAGGAACTCGGAGCGCAGGGCATACTTGTGACTCCTATAGAAAAGATGATAATGTGATGACAACATACGAATATCCGGAAAGGAATACTTGGCAAGAGATTGTAGAGCGTCCGCATCTCGACGTGTCGCAGTTGGCGAGCGTGGTGAAAGGCGTTCTCGATGATGTGCGTCAGAATGGCGACAGTGCAGTAAAAAAATACGAAGAGAAATTTGACCATGTAGCCCTCGCTTCACTTCAGGTGACTGGGGAGGAGATGGCAGAGGCGGAGTGTCTTGTCGACTACGCTCTGAAGAAGGCTCTCGAACAGGCACACGCCAACATAGCAAAGTTTCATTCTTCGCAAGTTTTCAGTGGTCATCCCGTGGAGACCTGCAGTGGAGTGGTGTGCTGGCAGAAGAGTGTGCCCATCCAAAAGGTGGGACTCTATATCCCTGGCGGCACGGCCCCTTTATTCTCCACAGTGCTGATGCTTGCCACTCCTGCGAAGATTGCTGGATGCAAGGATATCGTGCTCTGCACCCCTCCAAATAGGGAGGGTAAGGTAAATCCTGCCATCCTTGTAGCCGCACGTATAGCCGGAGTAAACAGAATATACAAGGCTGGTGGAGTGCAGGCGATAGGTGCCATGGCTTACGGCACTGAGAGCGTGCCCAAGGTGAGCAAGATATTCGGTCCTGGCAACCAGTTTGTGATGGCTGCCAAACAGCAGGTGTCACTGCATGACGTAGCCATTGACATGCCAGCAGGACCTTCCGAGGTGTGCGTCATAGCCGACGAGACAAGCAATGCGGAGTTTGTTGCAGCCGACCTGCTCTCACAGGCAGAGCACGGCACAGATTCGCAGGTACTTCTCATAACGACAAGTCAGTCGCTGCTCGACGATGTGAAGAAGGAACTCGACAGTCAGTTGCAGCAGTTGCCACGCAAGGAAATAGCCAAACAGTCACTCGACAACTCACGCCTTGTGCTCGTGCATGACACGGAGGAGGCTATGGCACTGAGCAACGAGTATGCTCCCGAGCATCTCATCATCTGCACGAAAGACTATGAGTCACTTGCCGACAAGGTGATAAATGCCGGCAGCGTGTTCCTCGGCAACTATGCGTGCGAGAGTGCTGGCGACTATGCCAGCGGTACTAACCACACGTTGCCTACACATGGTTATGCGTTGGCTTACAATGGAGTAAACCTCGACTCTTATTGCAGAAAGATAACATTCCAGAATATCTCCGAGGAAGGCATACGGTCGATAGGCAAGACCGTCGAATTGATGGCTGAGAACGAACAGTTGCACGCCCATAAGAATGCCATGACGGTGAGAATAAAATCTATAGAGAAATGAAAAGTCTAAAAGATCTGACAAGGGAAAACATTTGGAATCTCGCACCTTACTCCTGTGCCCGCAATGAATTCAGCGGTCGCGTGGCAAGTGTCTTCCTTGATGCCAATGAGAATCCGTATAACAGACCTTACAATAGATATCCTGACCCTCTTCAACTGGAACTGAAGGCGCGGATATCCGTTGTCAAGGGTGTGGATAAGGACTGCATCTTCCTGGGCAACGGCAGTGATGAGGCCATAGACTTGCCTTACAGATGTTTCTGCCGTCCGGGCATTGACAATGTGGTGGCTATCGAACCCACATACGGCATGTATAAGGTGTGCGCCGACATCAATGACACGGAATATCGCCCAGTGCTTCTTGACGAAAACTATAATATCTCTGCTGACAAGATACTCGCAGCGTGTGACTGGAAGACGAAGATAATCTGGCTCTGCAGTCCTAATAACCCTACGGGCAACAATCTCAACCGTGACGAGATAGTGAAGATACTCCAATCGTTTGATGGCATCGTCATAGTGGATGAGGCTTACAGTGATTTCTCCACAGCCAAACCTTTCCGACACGAGATAGCAAAATATCCCAACCTCATTGTGCTCAACACATTGAGCAAGGCGTGGGGATGTGCTGCTATAAGACTGGGTATGGCATTCGCGAGCAAGGAGATTATAGACCTGTTTAATAAGGTGAAGTATCCTTATAACATAAATATGCTCACGCAAAAGCAGGCTCTTGAGATACTCCGTGACCAGATAACGGTGGCTAAATGGGCGAAGATGCTTGTTGACGAGAGGGGACTTGTGATGAACTCATTCGCCAGATTGCCAATCTGCGAGAAGGTCTATCCTTCTGACGCCAACTTCTTTCTCGTGAAGGTGACCGATGCGCAAGCCATCTATGACTATCTCATTGACAAGGGCATAGTGGTGAGAAACCGCAATAATGTGACGCTCTGCGGCAATTGCCTCAGAATTACTATCGGTACAAGGGAAGAAAACTCAAAACTGCTTTCCGCCCTCATCAAATACTGATGGGACGATATGCAGTAATAATTAATAATTAATAATTAATAATTAATAATTGTATCTATTCAGCAATAGTACGGCAAGCAACCTATTGGTAACTATAGGAGGTACGGCGCCC
>CAVKNF010000120.1:0-7484 GCA_963657415.1 bacterium
ATAGTAGGTGCTGCGTCCTCGCTGCACCCTTCCAAGCACATGAGTGAATGGTAATTACAAGGAGGTACGGCGCCCTCGCCGTACCCATCTGCAAAAAAATATCTCCAATTATGCTTTTGGTACGGCGAGGGCGCCGTACCTCCTAAGTCCTCCATGCCAATTTCTCTCCCAAGTTCTTTATTTCTCACAAAACCGATTTTTATCTCCAAGACTTGGCAGTATTGCAAGAAAAGATTATCTTTGCAAAACATAGACTGTCATCGGACACGGCATGCCGACGGCAGAAAAAGTAAAAACAATAAAACATAAGGATTCATGGCAAACAAGAGATTGCTCAAGAAACAGTTGAATGAGACTGGTAGCGAGTTGTTCGCAGAGTGTGTGGCTGCTTATTTCGACGTGCACGACGAAGACTTGCAGCAGGTGGACGACATCCTTTCCACTGTGCTCAAGACTCACAACGACTTTGTCAAGCGAGTGTCTTTCCCCGAACCGGGACTTAGCAAGAAGGTGTATTACAAGACCTTGCGCGACGACTTCAAAAAGCAGGCGGACGAAATAAGAAACAACATCAAGGCACTGGCGTAACTCTCAATCATGATATTAAAGAAATTCAGCAGATGGATGCTCTACAGCGTGATGAAATGGAAAAAGGAAGTCACCGAGGAGCATCCAAGGAAATTTATTATATGTCTGGCTCCGCACACGAGCAACATGGACTTCCTGCTCGGACAATTGTATATGAGGGCGGAAAACATGCAGGCCAACTTCCTCATGAAGAAGGAATGGTTTTTCTGGCCATTGGGCATTCTCGCCCGCCGGGTGGGAGGCATACCTGTGAACAGATCGAAGAAAACCCGACTCACGGAGCAGTTGGCAGAGGCTGCCAAGAAACGTGACGACTTCTGCCTGACGATAACGCCAGAGGGCACGCGCTCGCTCAATCCTGACTGGAAGAAGGGTTTCTACTACATCGCACTCAACGCAGGCATCCCTATCCTGCTCTACGGACTTGACTACGAGAAGAAACTCATCCGATGCACCAAGACCATATGGCCCACGGGCAATGTGGAGGAGGACATGAAAGAAATCAAACTCTACTTCAAGGATATGAAAGGCAGATATCCAGAAAAATTCACCATAGGAGACATAGAAAATTGAAATTCCGCTCACTCATAACGACCTTACTGCTGGCATCGGTCACTGGTGCCTATGCCCAAACCGCACTCAACCTGAAGAACGCATGGGGCGACATCGACTCCGACACGGAGCCGTGGGCGAAAAACATATCACGCCCCAACAAGATAAAGAAAGGTCTCGACGGACGCCACATCTCGCTGTGGGCGAGCCACGGCAGATATTACGACATCGACAAGGGCAGATGGAAGTGGCAACGACCTAACCTATTTTGCACCAACGAAGACCTCTTCACGCAGACCATCGTGGTGCCCTATCTCATACCGATGCTTGAGAATGCGGGCGCCTACGTCTTCACTCCCCGCGAACGTGACTGGCAGAAGAACGAGATTATTGTCGACAATGACGGACAATTGCCTGTGGGCTCTTCCTTCGAATGTCATGCCGACGACTGGGACACGGTGAAGGGATTTAAGGTTCACGAAGGGGAATACAGCGACGGGGAGAACCCGTTTCAGGCTGGTACGGCATACATTGTGGATGCCGACAAACCCAAGAAGGCTTCCTTTATCTACTATACGCCAAACATCAGAGTAGCAGGCAGATATGCCGTATATGTGAGTTACCCACAATTTGACGGCGCCGTGGAAGACGTGCACTACACGGTGTGCCACAAGGGTATGCAGACTGACTTCGTGGTAAACCAGCAGATAGGTCAGGGCACATGGGTGTATCTCGGCACTTTCGACTTCGGCGAAACTCCTGCTGGAGATATGTCAAGGACCAACTGCGTGATACTCTCCACGGCATCGCGCCATAAAGGACAGATAGGTGTTGACGCGGTGAGATTTGGCGGCGGCATGGGAAACATACGTCGCGGAGACTCCACGAGCGGCATGCCGAGATGTCTTGAGGGTGCACGCTATTATGGGCAGTGGGCAGGCGCCCCCTACTCCGTCTATAGTGACAAGATGGGCGAAAACGACTATGGCGACGACATCAACGCGAGATCATTGATGACCAACTGGCTCGGCGGGCAGTCTTGTTTCATGCCGTCGGCAGAGACGGGCGGGAAAGTACCACTGGAACTGTCGCTCGCCGTGCACAGTGATGCCGGATATGAGAAGGACGGAAAGAGCGTGCACGGTTCGTTGGCGATAGCCACAACAAACTTCAACGACGGCATACTCTCGAGCGGCATCTCGCGTCAGACATCGCTCGACCTGGCTTCACAACTGCTCAACAACCTCAACAAGGACATGACAAATGCCTTCGGCACATGGGGCAAGCGCTATCTCTGGGACCGCAACTACTCGGAAACACGACTGCCTGAGGTGCCTTCGGCGATAATAGAGACTCTCTCGCACCAGAGTTTTCCCGACATGAAGATTGCCCAGCACCCCGTGGGCAAGTTTACTATAGCAAGAAGCATATACAAGACGGTGCTGAAATATATCTGCGACCAGCACGACAGGAAATATGTGGTGCAACCGCTTGCACCCAAAGACTTCCGCATAGAGATTGCGGACGACAACAAGATCTCGATGAGTTGGAAAGGCGTGAAGGATGCCACCGAGGCTACATCCACCCCCACATCTTATAATATATATACTGCCATCGGCGACAACGGATTTGACAACGGGCAGAACATCGAGTCCACGACTGCCACGATGCGCCTTACACCGGGCGTGCGTTACAGTTTCAAGATAACGGCATGCAACGACGGTGGCGAGAGTTTTCCCACCGAGACTCTCTCGGCTTACATAGCGGAGAACCCTCAGGGCGAGATACTTGTCATCAACGGCTTTGAGCGACTTGCGGCTCCATATGTCATCGACAATGACTCTCAGCAGGGTTTTGACCTCGATGCTGACGAGGGCGTGCAGCGCGGACTCTATGCCGGATGGTGTGGCCGACAGCAAAACTTCGACAGGAGTGCCATGGGGCGTTCCGACGAACTGGGACTGGGCTTTAGCGGTGACGAACTTTCGGGTGTATTTATCGCAGGAAATGATTTCAACTACACCGTAGACCATGTGCGGGCTATAGCCTCCACGGGTAAATATAATGTGGTGAGTGCATCGCTGTCGGCTGTCAACAGGCAGGAGGTGAACATAAATCGCTATAAGATGATAGATCTTGCCTTCGGACTGCAAAAGGACGACGGACAGTTGGGGCTGCACTACAAGACTTTCTCGCCCACTCTGAGAACTCTCCTCGAGGCATATGCCAATCAGGGAGGCGCTATCATGGCGAGCGGATCGTTTATGGGCAGCGACATGTCGCAGTCGCAGGAGTCGGCTTTCATGAGGCGCGTGCTCAAGTCTGACTACATCACAAGTGCAGACAATGGCATTAGCGAGGACGTGTCGGGACTGGGCATGCAATACAGCATCTACCACAAATGGAACGACCGCCACTATGCTGCCACGCATCCCGAAGTGCTGTCGGCTACTGACGGAGCCATCTGCGCCATGCAATACTCCGACGGCACAAGCGCCGCTGTGGGCTACAAGGGAAAGTACTCTTGCTTCACGATGGGTTTCCCATTCGAGTGCATAAAGGACCGATATCTCAAGGACAAGATAATGCAGGGTATCATAGCATACCTGTTGAAATAACTGATAACCTCAAATTTATTGTATTATGGAAATCAAAGCAAACGCCAAAGGAAGCCGATTCATAGAGGTGACCGAGAAGCACCTCGAGACTCTAAAGAAATATTCTCTGCTCTTCGACCTCGTGGGCAGCGACGGATTTGTGGATGACACCACGCTCGAGAAACTGCAGCACAACGTGCGCGCTCTGCTCGAGGCTGGCAACGACAAGGACAAGGACCTGATGGACCTCTGCTTTGACGTCATCTATCACCGCGACATGAAGGCTCTGGGACTGAGAAACCTGATGCTGCTATACATAAGTTACTATGACGAGGGCCTTGATGTCGACGGCATAAGCGCCGAAGACCTCACCGTGGCCGAAGACAAAGAATAAATGGAATACCGCCTGACAGATTTTCTACCGACTACAAAGAAGGAGTGTGAACTCCGTGGATGGGATGAACTTGACGTCATCCTGTTCTCGGGCGACGCTTATGTGGACCACCCCTCATTCGGCGCTGCCGTCATAGGACGCATCCTCGAGGGTGCGGGCTATCGCGTGGCTATAGTACCCCAACCTGACTGGCACGGCGACTACCGCGACTTCAAGAAACTGGGCAGACCGAGACTTTTCTTCGGCATATCACCCGGTGCCATGGACTCGATGGTAAACAAGTATACAGCCGCACGACGCATACGTCATGACGACGCTTACTCGCCCAACGGACAGGGGGGACTGCGACCGGACTATCCGAGTATCGTATACACGAAGATATTGAAAAGCCTTTTCCCCGATGTACCCGTAATTCTCGGTGGCATAGAGGCAAGTCTTCGACGCGTCACCCACTATGACTATTGGCAGGACAAACTGATGAAGTGCATCCTGTGCGACTCCGGTGCCGACATGATAACATATGGCATGGGCGAGAAGGTCATCCTGGATGTTGCCGACGCCATAGCCAACTGCCGCCCTATAGAGGACATCAAGGACATACCGCAGACGGTGTTTATCTGCGAGGAGAAGGACATACCGGGCGGCATCACCGACAAGGACATCGTGCTCTATTCGCACGAGGAGTGTCTGAAGAACAAGAAGTGTCAGGCTGACAACTTCCGCCATGTGGAGGAAGAGTCAAACAAGATGCACGCGCAAAGACTCATACAGGGCGTTGACGGGAAGTTTGTGGTGGTGAATCCGCCCTACCCTCCGCTTACCACAGAGGAACTTGATGCGTCTTTCGACCTGCCGTATACTCGTATGCCTCACCCGAAATACAAGGGTAAGAGGATTCCAGCATACGACATGATAAAGTTCTCCGTCAACTTGCACCGCGGTTGCTTCGGCGGTTGTGCCTTCTGCACCATATCCGCCCATCAGGGTAAGTTCGTGGTGTGCCGCTCCAAGGAGAGCATTCTGAGGGAGGTGAAGCAAGTGATAGAGATGCCAGACTTCAAGGGTTACCTCAGCGACCTCGGCGGTCCGTCCGCCAATATGTATGGCATGCACGGGCGCAATCCGAAAGCATGTGAGGTGTGTAAACGTCCTTCGTGTGCCAATCCGCAGGTGTGTCCTAATCTTGTCACCGACCACTCTGCCCTGCTTGACATCTACCATGCCGTGGATGCCTTGCCGGGGATAAAGAAGAGTTTCATCGGATCGGGCGTGCGCTATGACCTCATCCTACACAAGCAGAAGGACGAGAAGAGCAATCAGGTGGCTATGCAATATGCACGTGAACTCATCAAATATCACGTGTCGGGACGACTGAAGGTGGCACCCGAACACACATCCGACAAGGTGCTACACTATATGCGAAAGCCGCCTTTCAAGCAGTTTGAGGAGTTTAAGCGCATATTCGACAGAATAAACAAGGAGGAGCATCTCAATCAGCAGATTATCCCTTACTTCATCAGCAGCCATCCGGGATGCCATGCCGAGGATATGGCAGAACTTGCTACCATCACCAAAGGGTTGGACTTCCACTTGGAACAGGTGCAGGACTTCACACCTACACCTATGACGGTGTCGACCGAGACTTGGTATACGGGCTATGACCCATATACTCTCGAACCGGTGTTCTCCGCCAAATCTCCCAAGGACAAACAGGCGCAGAGGCAGTTCTTCTTCTGGTATAAACCAGAGGAGAGACCGCTCATAGAGAGGGAACTGAAGCGTATGGGACGCCCCGACTTGCTAAAGAAGCTCTATCCTGGACAGCCTATGCCATTTCAGCGTGACAACCGCTCACGACATGGTGAGCAGCAGGAATGGGACAAGCCACGTCGCAACGAGAAACCGCGATATGGAGAGAAACCACAGTCTGGCGAGAAACCTAAGCGCTCGTCATATAACCCGAACTTTACTCCAAAGAACAAGAAAAAAAGATGAACGAAGTGAACGAGCGTTTGAGACTACACCTCATAGATCTGGCAAATAAATACGAGACGGAGAGTTTTATCAAGGATGATCCGTCACAATTCATGCATTGCTACACTATTCCTGCTCTGCAGGAGTGTGCAGCGTTTATAGCGGCTGCCCTCAGTTACGGCAACCGCCGTCAGTTTATCCCGAAGATAAACTCTCTGCTCTGGAGTCTCTATTCAGGCGTATTACCTCCCGACAATGACTACTGCTTCTACCGTCTGCACACAAACCGCATGGTGCGACGGTTTCTTATTGTCATTAATGGAATATATGAAACGTATGGCTCTATGCTTAACTGGATAACCGCAAACGACATCCACACGGGCATAGACGCTGTGAAATTGATAACATCTCACTTCGCCCAGCACGGGGCTTCAGACCTCATACCAAAGAATGCTACATCATCTTGCAAGCGCTTGTGCATGTTCTTAAGATGGATGGTGCGCGACAACTCGCCCGTTGACCTTGGCTTATGGAGCAAGCAGATAGACAAGTCGACGCTCATCATGCCTATGGACACACATGTGCTGCAGGAAGCCAACAAGCTGGGACTTATCAACAGCAAGACTGGCAGCATGTCGACAGCCATAAAACTGACGGAAAAGATGAAATGCATCTTCCCCGATGACCCTACAAGAGCCGACTTCGCTCTGTTCGGACTCGGAGTTGATGATAGTCGGCTATAAAGGCACACTTTAATCTCTAACCTTCACAAGCCTTTCACCCATTTCTGACCTGCTCTGGTTTTCATCATCCAAAGCAAGAAAATGGCTGCACAAACAGCTACCCCACCAAGAATTATTATCAATCCTTCCATATTTATCTTTGTACTAATATATAATAGCCAATAATACCCAAAAGAACTGTAGATACCAATCCCACACCCAAAAGTATTGCATATGGGAGAGATTCATCCATTCCCGTTATAAGAGCAACTGCACCACCAATTACCATAGCAGTGAAAGTTGTCCTTGCCAAATCAAAGAAAAACTTACTTATTGTTTCTCTTATTGACTTTTGTCTATCACGGTCATCTCGGGCTGTCATAATCTATGTTGTATTCACTTGCAATTTTAGCAAGAATCTGTAGAACCACCAAAACTTTCTTCCTATTTTTCTTCTGACAATCGTTTTTTTCTTCTTGATATATTTCACATTCGACTATTCCACTTCGCAATCTATATCATTAACAACTTATTTGAGCGTGGACACAGCACCTGCCATAAAATACAATAATAGGTGAAGCATCCCCGCTTTGCCTCTCAAACAAGGAAAGAATAATATTTCAGTCAGTCCCACGCTATACCTCTCTATTTCAGAAC
>CAVKNF010000121.1:0-7336 GCA_963657415.1 bacterium
CCCTGACACACGATGACATCTGGCTCCCAACGCAGTTTCTTCACCGTCTCGAGCACACCTCTTGCATAGAAGATGCTTCTCTCGCCGTTGTCGTCATACTCGTTGCCACTCTCGTCAGCCTCCATCTTGCGCTTTGTGAAGTAGTCGTCATTGTCGATGAAATAGACCTGCACTCTGGATACAGGTATGGAAGCCACCTTGATGAGCAGGGGGTGGTCGATTTCGTTGATAGTGATATTTATGCCAGAGAGACGGATTACCTCATGCAGTTGTCCGCGACGCTCGTTGATAGTGCCCCATTTAGGCATGAATGTGCGGATTTCATATCCTTTCTCCTGAATCTTTTCGGGAAGTAGTTGCCCCAACTTCGCTATTGGAGTTTCGGGTACATAAGGAGTAATCTCTTGGTTGATGAACAGTATTTTCTTTGGCATCTCTTCTTTTTTATCATCGTCTCCCACTATATACATTATTATAATATATATAGGGGAGAATTGTTTGTTCTGAAATATTGTGTTATTCTACTACGACAAGCGGAGTGTCTTCCATGACACTTTCGCCCACCTTTACGCAGATTGCTGTCACCTTTCCGCTCTTTTCTGATTCGAGGTTATTGGCCATCTTCATTGCTTCCAGTACCACGAGAGTGTCGCCGGCGCTCACTTCCTGTCCCACCTCAACCTTTATCTCTGTAACCACACCAGGCAGTGGGGCACGCAGAGCGTTGTTGGTGTTGACGTTTGCAGTAGAAGTAGTCTCTGTCTCGGTGCTGTCGCTCTTCTGCTGACCAAGAACAGGTTTCTTCTTCTCTGGTTCTGCAGGCTTCTCCATCTCTACGGAGAAAGTCTCGCCATTGACGGTGACATTGGCTGTGGTGTCGTTCACCTCGCCAATCTCCACATTATATTCCTTGCCGTCAATTGTATATTTGAATGTACTCATCTTTTTATATTATGGTTTTTGAGTGAAACTTAGGAATTTCGCATTCCACATCGTCTGCTTTGGTTTGATGGTGATGATGCCCGATTCCTTGTCGTGAACATTGTTGCCTTGATACTCATAGAGAGCCATGGCAATTGCTGCATAGATGTTCTTGTCCATTTGCTTTGGTCTATTAAATGTCCTTGTGTTGACCGTTTACATTGGCATACATCCGTGCTTCTTTGCAGGCAAGTTCTGACGCTTGTTGGCAAGTTGGGCAAGTCCGCGGCAGATGCGGAAACGAGTGTTACGCGGTTCGATAACGTCATCGATATAACCATACTGTGCTGCCTGATATGGGTTGGCAAACATCTCTGTGTATTCCTCTTCCTTCTCGGCGATGAATGCGTTGACGTCGCCACCTTCTTCCTTCACGGCCTTGATAGCCTTAGCTTGAAGCACAGCCACGGCACCTGAAGCACCCATAACGGCAATCTCTGCCGATGGCCATGCGAAGTTGAGGTCTGAGCGCAACTGCTTGCAGCCCATCACGATGTGTGAACCACCGTAAGACTTGCGCAGAGTGATGGTAATCTTTGGTACTGTAGCCTCACCGTAAGCATAGAGCAACTGTGCTCCGTGCAGGATAACGGCATTATATTCCTGACCTGTACCAGGAAGGAATCCTGGAACGTCAACGAGGCTCACGATAGGGATGTTGAATGCGTCGCAGAAACGTACAAAGCGTGCACCCTTGCGTGAAGCATTTGTGTCGAGCACACCAGCGTAAGCTGAAGGCTGGTTGGCCACGATGCCGACGCTCTGTCCATTGAAGCGTGCGAAACCTGTGATGATGTTCTTGGCAAACTTAGGCTGCACCTCAAAGAACTCGCCGTTGTCCGTCACGGCTGCGATGACTTTATACATGTCATAAGCCTTGTTAGGATCGTCTGGCAATATCTCGTTGAGAGAGTCTTCCATGCGGTTGATAGGGTCGGTGCACTCCACGCGGGGAGCCTCTTCGGTGTTGTTGGAAGGGATATAGCTCAAGAGAGTCTTTATCATCTCAAACATCTCCTCCTCGGTCTTTGCTGTGAAATGTGTCACACCGCTCTTTGTGGCGTGTACGCTTGCGCCACCGAGGTGCTCTGCGTCAACGTCCTCACCAGTAACGCTCTTTACAACCTTAGGACCTGTAAGGAACATATATGATGTGCCTTCCTTCATCAGGATGAAGTCAGTGAGGGCAGGGGAGTAGACAGCACCTCCGGCACATGGACCGAGGATGGCTGAGATCTGTGGGATGACACCACTTGCGAGGATGTTGCGCTCGAAGAGTTCGCCGTAACCTGCAAGTGAGCAGATACCCTCCTGGATACGTGCACCACCCGAGTCGTTCATGCAGATGAATGGAGCGCCGTTGGTCATAGCCATATCCATTGCCTTGCATATCTTCTGCGACATTGTCTCTGACAGAGAACCGCCGTTTACGGTGAAGTCCTGTGCTGAAACATAAACCAGACGGCCGTCGATGGTAGCGCTTCCCACTACTACGCCGTCGCCGTCAAACTGTTTCTTCTCCATGCCGAAGTTGTGGCAACGGTGGAGCTTAAACATGTCGTATTCTTCAAACGAACCCTCGTCTACAAGCATGTCGATGCGCTCGCGCGCTGTATACTTGCCACGTTGGTGCTGCTTTTCTATAGCCTTCTCGCCACCGCCAAGCTTTGCGACGGCGCGCTTTTCAATCAGGGCCTTTATTTTCTCGGTCTGTTTGCTCATTGCTATTTTAATTTTTTTATTTGATTCTTAAATAAATGCATGCAAAGTTACTGAAATCCCGTGACATCAGCAAAAATCTCTACATCCTTTAACCAAAAAGACGCCATATAGTGCTGAATTACTTGCTTTTGGTTAAAGACTGCCCTTTGTTGACGGCAGTTCATAGTGATAGATATCGCGGCGTACAGCCATCTTGAGACTCCTTGCCAAAGCCTTGAAGATGCCTTCTATCTTGTGGTGCTCGTTTTGTCCCTCAGCCTTGATGTTGAGGTTCATCTTTGCGGCATCCGACAATGACTTGAAGAAATGGAGAAACATCTCCGTAGGCATCTCGCCAATCTTTTCTCTATGAAATTCGGCATCCCATACGAGCCACGGACGTCCGCCGAAGTCGAGTGCCACCTGGCAGAGGCAGTCGTCCATAGGCAGCG
The DNA here is from genome assembly GCA_963657415.1 of bacterium. Taxonomy (GTDB): domain Bacteria; phylum Bacteroidota; class Bacteroidia; order Bacteroidales; family Bacteroidaceae; genus Prevotella. The sequence goes on from CAVKNF010000121.1 coordinate 3,135, forward strand.
AGTAGCCATAGCGCTCTATGCCGCGCTTGTCGCCAAGAGCTTTCAGTATGCATTCACCGAGAGCCAGCGCCGTGTCTTCTATGGTGTGGTGCTCGTCGACGTGCAGGTCGCCATTGCAACGCACATAGAGGTCTATCATGCCGTGCTTGCCTATTTGTTCGAGCATATGGTCGAAGAATCCCAGCCCTGTCTCGATGTCGCACTTCCCGTTGCCGTCGAGGTTTACCTTTATGCTGATGTCCGTCTCCTTTGTCGTGCGTGTTACCTCAGCTGTTCGCTCCCCGGCGAAGAGTATCTCAGTTATCTTCGGCCAGTCAAGACTGTCCTTGCCGAGTATGAGCGACTTGCATCCGAGATTTCTTGCCAGTTGGGCGTCAGTCTCGCGGTCGCCTATTACATATGAGTCAGCCATGTCGTAATCCTCAGTCATGTATTCCGTCAGCATGGCTGTGCCTGGTTTTCTTGTCGGGGCATTGTCCTCAGGGAAGTGGCGGTCTATGTGTTGTTTCTTGAATTCAATACCTTCGCCCTTGAGAGTTTTGATGATGAAGTTGTGCACGGGCCAGAATGTGTCTTCGGGGAAAGAGTCGGTGCCCAGTCCGTCCTGGTTGCTCACGAGGATAAACTCGTAGTCTGTGTGTTCGGCGATAAACGAGAGAGCCTTGAATACTCCCTCCACAAACTCCAGTTTTTCGAATGCGTCTATCTGTTCGTCGGCAGGTTCCTTTATCAGAGTGCCGTCGCGGTCTATAAACAAAAGTCTTTTAGTCATTTTTACTTGTCTGTTTCTTCTTTGGGTATATCAGTTCTGCCGTTGCGTGCTTCTATCGACGCATACTGATAGTAGCTCACCAGTGTGTACCATATGGCAAGTGCCAAATATACTATTGCCGCAATGAATGTGGTCAATCCGCAGATATAGGGGAAATAGCCGGGAAGTCCTGCCGCGTCACCACGGGCAATGCCGTTGTTGGACAATGTGGCTGCCAATGTGGCGATATATGCCGGCAATGCGGTAATATTGTATATAGTACCCATAAGGAGCATGCACAATAAGATGTTGCCCGCTATAAAACCGAGACTGCGCATGCCTGTGCGGTAGTTTTTTAGAAAATGCTTCATCGGTGTTTCTGGTTCCATCATATACTTTGTTATGACGTAGTTGAGCGGGCAATACAATATGAAGGCGATGATGACAAACACGACGGATATTATCACCGTGGCTATGGTCGCCAGTGTCTGCGACATCTTGCCGTTACTTATTATAAATGATGCGCCGCCGATGATAGCCATGTATATGGCGAACATCACTATGAAGAATATTGCCGCGATGAGGAAACTCTTCAGCGAGCGGGTCATATTGTGCTTGAAAGTCTGTTCGTTAAGGAGTTTTATGGTCTTGGCGTATGCCACTATCATGGCTCCTATGGCTATGATGGTGAGGAGGGTTATGGCTATACTGTCGGCAATTATACCGTGATTGAGTATGCTGTGCTTTACAAAAGCGAGTGACAATGGGGTTATGATGGCTTCAGCCAGAGCATATACCAATGTGGGCAACCACAGTGCCTTCATTATGCGACCAAGATTTGTTGACATGAGAGTCCATGCCGCTCCGAGGCATTCCGAGATGTTTCTTCTTGTGTAAAGTCCTTCCATTATTCTGTTTGTCTTGTTATGATTTGTCCAGTTGTTGCCTTTATGTTATATAATGTGTGTCTATAACCCTCGCCTGAACTCCGCGCAAACGATGGCGGTGGCTATTGCCACGTTGAGGCTTTCTGCCGTAGGTCTGCCCTCGGGATAATTCGGTATGAGAAGTCTGTGGCTTATGCGCTTCCTTATGCCCTCGCTGATGCCGTTGCCCTCGTTACCCATGATGATGATGCCATGCTCCGTGAGGTCAGCCTTGTAGATATTGCCTCCATCGAGCAGGGTGCCGTATACGGGATAGTCTGCTGGCAGGGCATCGAGCACGGCCTCCAAGTCGCAGTATTCAGTCTTCACCCTCGCCAGCGACCCCATCGTGGCCTGCACGACCTTAGGACTGAATGCGTCGGCACACTCCATAGAACAGTATATATGGTCAATGCCAAACCAGTCGGCCACTCTTATTATAGTGCCGAGATTGCCCGGGTCCTGCACTCCGTCGAGCATGAGCTTGAGTGTGGATAGCGGTTGTATGTGTCTGTGAATGTCGGTGGGAAACAAGGCTAAAAGTCCTTGAGGATGCTGCAGAAAACTTGCCTTTGCGGCATCTTCGCCCTCATAGATTTCCACGGGACTGCAAATCTTGCACAGTTCCTCTATGACTTTCGGTCCTTCGGCTACAAACAAACCCTCCGTCTGGCGATATTTCTTCTTCTCCAGCGAGTGTATGAACTTAATCTTTGCCTTGCTGATCATAATGCAAAGTTAGCAAAAAATGCGCAGTTTGTGATAAATTATCATTGTAATATTCTTGTGTTAATTATTTTTTGCGTACATTTGCCTTCGTTTAATACAGCTGTATGGTTGGTTGTCGATTTCTCTTTGCGAGAAAGGTGTGACAAAAGCCGCAGTTTAACATCAATAAATTACCTAACAAGAAATAACTCGACAGTAGACTTAAATTATGGTGAACAGTGACAATCATCTTGTCCTCATGGCAGGAGGCGTCGGAAGTAGATTCTGGCCTATGAGCACGCCAGAGCGTCCAAAACAGTTTATAGACATTATGGGAGTAGGCAAGAGCCTCCTTCAGTTGACATATGAGCGTTTTAGCGGACTTGTACCGAAAGAAAACGTGTGGGTGCTGACGAATAAGAATTATGGCGACATTGTGGCGGAGCAGTTGCCTGATATGGATCGCAGTCACATCCTTTTGGAACCCTGCCGCCGCAATACTGCACCATGCATAGCCTATGTGTCATTCCGCATCAAGGCGCTTAATCCCAATGCCAACATAGTGGTGACTCCGAGCGATGCCATCGTGATGGATGTGCCAGAGTTTCGACGTGTCATCGAGTCGAGCATGCAGTTCGCCTCTGAGACTGATGCCATCGTCACGTTGGGTATGAAACCGACACGCCCTGAGACGGGCTACGGTTATATCATGGCAGACCTCTCCGACCCGTCAATGCGCAACAAGGAGATATTCCGTGTGGATTCTTTCCGTGAAAAGCCTGACCTGCCGACAGCCAAGAGATATGTGTCGCAGAATAATTATTTCTGGAACGCAGGCATCTTTATATGGAATGTGTCAACCATCGTCAATGCCTTTCGTATCTACGAACCGGCTATGGCGCGCATCTTCGAGAAACTCATGCCTTACTACGGTACGGATGAGGAACAGGAGATGATAGACGAGAATTTCGGCGACTGCGAGAGTATCTCCATCGACTACGCCATCATGGAGAAGGCTGACGAGATATTTGTCTTCCCAGCTTCCTTTGGATGGAGCGACCTCGGCACATGGGGCTCATTGCTCGCCCAGACCACGCACGATGTGTATGGCAATTCGCTCATCGGCAATAACATCAGTGTGTTTGACTCCCACGGATGTATCGTCCACACCACACAGGAGAAGAAGGTGGTGGTGCAGGGACTTGACGGATATATCGTGGCAGAGAAGGATGATACGCTCCTCATCTGTAAGTTGTCAGAAGAACAGCGTATCAAGCAGTTCTCTGTAGAAGAGGGGTAAAGTAATGTGTTTTAACGCACGTACGTACAACAGCCAATGAACGTACGTGCAATGACCAACGCACGTACTTGCATTTGACGATGCACGTACGTGCGTTTTTCATTGAACCATAGTCTCGATTGCCAACGAACCATAGTCTCGTTGGCAGATGAGTTGAAGGTGGGTTCTATAAAATAGCCTCGCCATATGACAAAAAGCAACCCATTGAATTATTAATATTTTGCGGTGGGAATTTATAGAACCCACCTAAAATTAATTGTCTGACCTTGTTGCATATTTGGGAATTTTCGTTAACTTTGCAATGTTTTAAAACGAACCCAAAATTTATATGGAATTTGAACTTATTGCCAAGACCTTCATGGGATTGGAGAACATCCTTGCTCAGGAATTAAACGAGTTGGGAGCTAAGGATGTAGAGATTGGCCGTCGCGTAGTGTCTTTCAAAGGAGACAAAGAGATGATGTATAGAGCCAATTTTCAGTTGCGCACAGCCATTCGCATCCTTAAGCCAATACTG
>CAVKNF010000122.1:0-7224 GCA_963657415.1 bacterium
GTCTGGTGTAACACATATTGTATTGCAAAGAAACGCAAAAAAGCGTAATCCTGCAAATTCATAATAGTTCACTTTAGGTGTATGTAATATTCAAGTATTTTCTAACCTCTCGTTTCGTATTCCGTGGCACGTACTGTGGTTGTTTGAGTTCCCTTTTTATGCCGATGTCTCTTCTTATATACGCTTACAAAAGTATAAAAAAACTTATAGACTATGAAAGGTTTCGCTTAAAAAAAAAAAAAATAGCTTTTTATTGAGAAACAGATAATATTTACAAGTGTTTTAAGGAGGTACGGCGCCCTCGCCGTACCAAATACCCAGAGCGTTATCTTGAGGGCATTGGTACAGCGAGGGCGCTGTACCTCCTATGAGGGCAAAGCGAGGACGCTTCGCCTACTATCAGAACTTATATGTAAATGTAGCCAGCAACTGGTGGCGCTTGTTATTCACATTGACTGCATCTGCAAAGTTTGACACAGAAATAGTTTCTCCGTCATCAAACTTATACGTTGCACTGCCCTCTGTGAATGGCATAAACTCGCCCTTGGTAGCGCTATACTGGTAAGCCAAGTCTACGGCGAAGGAACCCTTTGCATATCCTATACCACAGGTAAAACGGTTGGTAGCCTTCCAGTTGGTATAGTCTGTGGTAGAAGAATAGTATGTGCCAGGTGAACTGATGGTGCCGTCCTTAAATGCATTATTGCGATACATCGGGGAAACATAGTTGTAGCCCACACGTACTGCCACCTCGGGAGCAGGCTTCACCTCGGCACCGATCTTCACTGTAGACACGCCCTTGAGGGTGCGCTGTGTGTGGTCGTTCATGTTTTCATCCTTATAGGTCGATGTCTCGCCATAATAGTCATAGCCATCGATGATGCGGCTGCTGGTCTTGGAATAGTCGGAATATTCATAGGTTGCACCGAGAGCCACGTAGTTGGAGATGGTATGTCCGAGGGCTACGCCAAACTTCCATGGGGTGTAGACACGATACTTGTAGTCGCCTTCTGAGTGATAGTTGTCATCGATAGGAGTACTATCCTCTATATTGGTATTCTTTACCATATAGGTGTAGTTGCTCGTGGTCAGGTCATACCATGTAGGAGTCGACACATAGAGACCTATGCGGAATGGATTCTCCTCGATAGGGAATATCACGGCACCAGCCTTTACATTAAATCCTGTACCTGAGATGCGTCTCTGGTCATTGATGGTCACGTCACCGATGCCATCGCCTTTGTAATTTACCAGCGACTCCTTATATGATGTCCACGACTTGTAGTCCACGTCGCAGAAACCGATGGTAAGACCGAGGTAGACACGATTGCTAACATTTCCCGACACGTTGATGTCGTATTCTCCCATGTAGCCTTTGGTAGTACGTGTCATTCCATAACCGGAAGCCGCATTGTAATAGAGATTACCGTCCTGGTCACCCACCAGACGCTTGTAATACAGCACATCGAGCTGCGACACTGAGTAATTATTCAACCAGTCACCACTGCCATTTGCTGCCTGTGCATCCATGAGGTTCATATAGGAAACGGCATTCTGCGAACCCTGTCCGTTGAGGTCGCCCGCAACATTAAGGATATTGTTGAAATTGCGGTTCTTCTTGTAGTTGAATGCTATGTTAAGGGTATTCCAACGGCTTGGCTTTGTGCTCCACACAAAACCCACTTGGTCAAAACTCATATGAGTGGCCTCGCCCACATTGCTCTTGCCGGCATCCTGCTGCGAGAGCATGCCCACGCTGAAGTTTACTGACGAGCGTCGGCAGAGTCCCACACCAGCAGGATTGGTGCCGATGGTCGAGATGTCTGCGCCCAAGGCTTCCATAGCGCCACCCATACCCACATAGCGGGCCGTACCGTTGAGGTCCTCGGTGACGAGGTCTGCATTCTGATATGTCTCCTGAGCCATTGCCGACATCGAAGCCAGCAACGCTGCACTGAATAATATTCTTTTCATCTTACCTATATATTATATATGTGTATGTTCTTTATCCTATTTGTTCTTCCCTAATGTCATCTCCATTAGCGTCTGCCACCATGACCACCGCCACCTGAGAAGCCACCGCCGCGTGAACCGCCGCCTGAGAAACCGCCTCCTCCAGAGAAGCCTCCACCATTGGAGAACGAACGGTTACTGCCAGAGAATACTGACGAGTTGTTGTCCTGTCTGCGGTAGGTATTTGTGTAACTTCGGCTGGAATTGTAGTTTGAGTTTGACTGACGCGAACCCATGGTGCGGTTTGATGACACTATCCTGCGCGAAGTATTGTCGTTTCTCTTTGCTATGTCGTTATACACGTTGCCTCTTCCCGTGCTATAGTTTGTGCCACGGTTGGCATAACCGCCTGCCGCGCCCGTGCCAGTGTTGACATGACCACGGTTGGAGTAGCCCATACCTACGCCACCATTGTCGCGGTGTATTGGCATTGCACCTCCGCCATGCCAGTGATGACCGCCATACCACCATGGGTCATACCATCCGCCATAATAGCTGTAATACCACGGATTGTAATAGCCGTAATATCCGTACCATCCTCCATAATAAGGATAATACCATGGGTCATACCATCCATAGTAAGAACTGTAGAATGGTGAATAGAAACCATAATAACGACCATAGAGCCATGGATCATAAAATCCATACCAGCGGTTCAACTCGCGTGAATAGGCGTAGTCGTCACCGTCATAATCGTTATAGCCATCGGTATATGACTTCTTCTTCACCAGACCCAACGTGTCGGGATATTCACCCTTCTCTTCATCGAAGAATATCACATCGCTGTCGGCCACTCCCTGCTGATTGCTGCGGTATTGTCCGCGACGGTTGTATTCGTCCACATCGCGGTCGCTTCCCACATAATATGTCTGCTTGGCAGTCTTTATTGCCGAGTCCTTCTTTGGAGTAAAGTACAAGTCGTCATCCTGCGCCAATGCCGGCATCATAGCCAGCATAGCCATTGCTGTTAAGATAAGTTTTTTCATCTTATTGCCTCCTGTCTTTATCGTTTACTTTTTGATGTTGCAAAAATATCAACTATTATTATGCAAATGTACGGAAATTCCCTAAGTGGATATAGGATTTCCCCTATTTTTTGTATATTTGCAATCGAATTTAACACAAAAGGACTATCCTTACAGAACAAGATGAAATACTATAAGGCTGAATTTCATATTGATTGCCCACAGGAGTTAAAGCAGACCGCAAGGGAACTTCTTGCCGACATTGCTGGGGAGACAGGCTTCGAATCTTTTGAAGACACCGACGACGGCATTGACGGATACATACAGATAGACTTCCTGCACAGGGGGGCTCTTGATGAAGCCATTGCCGATTTCCCTCTGGAGAACACCCACATAGAGTACACTCTCTCGGGTGTGGTGGATGAAAACTGGAACCAGACATGGGAGGAATCGGGATTCGAACCGATAGACATCGACGGCAAGCTGCTCGTCTTCGACGCGAGGAAGCCCATCCCTGACATCGACAGTCAGATAGCAATAGGCATTGAGGCATGCAAGGCGTTTGGCACTGGCACGCACGAGACCACACAACTCATTCTCTCACAACTCATAGACATCATCAAGCCCGACATGAGAGTGCTCGACTGCGGATGCGGTACTGGCATTCTGAGTATCGCCGCATCAAAGCTCGGTGCCGAAGAGGTGGTGGGCTATGACATCGACGAGTGGAGCGTGAAAAACACTATGCACAACGCTACACTCAACGGCGTAGACAACATCACGGCGATGGAGGGCGACGCCTCGGTATTGTCGCATGTAAGCGGAGTCTTTGATGTGGTAATGGCAAATATCAACCGCAACATTCTGTTGCAGGACCTCGACAAGTTTAAGGAGGTGCTCAATATGGGCGGCATCATCATCCTGAGCGGTTTCTACACCGAGGATGCTGATCTCATAGTAGAGAAAGCCAAGGAGTTGGGACTCGAAGAGAAGTCACGCAAGGAGTTCAACAATTGGTGCACGCTGACGCTAATATGAAAATATGGAACCCCACCCCTGACCCTCCCGAGGGAGGGGGATAAAGAAATGCATTTCCATAGTAGGTGCTGCGTCCTCGCTGCACCATTATGCAAATTCTCTGTGGTAAAATAGGAGGTACGGCGCCCTCGCCGTACCCGTCGCAAGCAAAAGAATAATGTTGGCGATGGGTACAGCGAGGGCGCTGTACCTCCTAAGGTTAGCATTGGTCTGCTTGAGGGGTGCAGCGGGGACGCAGCACCTACTATGGTTACCTTGCCTTCTTGCGTGGTACGGCGAGGGCGCCGTACCTCCTAAGGAATACCAACATTTTTCACCCCTCCCTCGGGAGGGGCAGGGGTGGGGTCACTACTCAATGCAAAGCTTCTGCAAATCATAGAATGAACCGTTGTAGATATTGAAGTCCACCCTACCCTTTATGCCTGGCAAACGACCCGCATCGGTGTGTTGCCAGAATTTCCATTCTCCTTTATATTCCACCTTGTCCACATAATAATGGGCTATCCAGTAGGGATAGTCGTCAAAGACAGGGGCTGACAGATACATGTCCCTAAATTTATAATAGGTGTAGATGATGGGTTTCACGTGATATCTGTCTTCCACGGCATGAAGCCATGTCAGCACATCCACCTGAAAGTCTTCCACGCTCTGACCGTCAGGTTTCTTTTCTATATCGAGCACAGGCGGCAGGTCGCCGCTCTCCAACCTCACATTCTCCAGAAAGAACTGCGCTTGGTCGCGTGCCGACGACTTGGTGCTCCAGAAATGATAGGCACCTCTTATGTAGCCATTCTCCTTCGCATTATAGAAATTAGTCTTAAATTTTGAGTCTATCTTCGTCTTTCCCTCCGTAGCCTTTATCACGACAAAGCGCACCGGACAACCTTCTATCATACCGTTGCGAAGTTCGTCCCAGTCTATCGTGCCCTGATAGTGGCTTATGTCAATGCCGTGTATCTCGTAACCTTCGGGATACTTTGCGTCACCATAGAACGCACGCCAGCGAAAACCTGTGGGCGAGACGAAGAAATGATACATGCCCCAGATGTAGAGTAAAGACACAAAAACACCTCCCAACCACAAATAGCGGTTGGAAATGCGCTGTTTGCGGCGGGAGGTTGTCTTTCTCTTTTTTCTCATCTATTTATTTAGCGCACTCCAGAGCAAGAGTCTTTGTCGTCTGGTCACACACCTCTGATGGTCCCCAGTACTGGATAGGACCTGGATAGATGTAGCTTGTGTTCTTAGCCCACTCCTCACGATGAGCAGCGAAATACTTAAACGGTGCACCGTCGAGTTCTACGAGAGCCTTGCGGATAACTGGCTTCATAGCACCATTACGACGCTCCATGTTCATCATCATAGTGATAGGCACACCACCTGCGATCCACTCTTCTGCAGGAGCTGTAGTGTTCTTGATGATTGACATGTAACCTGTCTTGCCGTTGGCGATGAGGCGGCTTGCATTGAAACCGAGGCTGTAGCAGTAGTCTGCATCATAGTTGGAAGGAGCTGCGCAACGTCCCTCATAACCGAAGAAGTGGTGCTGTGCAGAGTACTTGCCCACGAACTTGCCTTCCTTCTTCCATGCGTCGAGCTTAGTAGCAACCATGCGAGAGAGGAGCTTCTCTGTCTCGATGAGTGACACCTGCACATTGCCGTGTGGGTCACGGTCGAGGCAAAGCTGACGAGCTACGTCTGCTGGCAGAGACTTCAGCACGGCAAGGTTCTCAGGAGCGATAGCGCCCTCTACGTATGCGATCTGCTCTTCTGCATTAGCGAATACACGGCTCTCGCCTGTAGCAGGATCGGTGAGCACCTCATTGAGTTCTGCGATAAGTTTCTTGATGGCAGGGATAAACTCGATGAGTCCCTCTGGCACGAGCACAGTACCGAAGTTATTGCCGTCGGCAGCACGATCTGCTACAATCTTTGCGATATATGTCACTACGTCGTCGAGGCTCATTTCCTTCTGCTCCACTTCCTCAGAGATGAGGCAGATGTTAGGCTGTGTCTCGAGTGCGCACTCCAGTGCGATGTGAGATGCCGAACGACCCATGAGCTTGATGAAGTGCCAGTATTTGCGGGCTGAGTTACAGTCGCGCTGGATGTTACCGATGAGTTCTGAGTAGGTCTTACAAGCTGTGTCGAAACCGAAAGAAGTCTCGATCTGCTCGTTCTTCAAGTCACCGTCGATGGTCTTAGGACAACCGATCACCTGCACGCCATACTTCTTTGCTGCGTAGTATTCTGCGAGCACACAAGCGTTGGTGTTGGAGTCGTCACCGCCGATGATTACAAGAGCCTTGATGCCAAGCTTGCGGAGAATCTCGATACCGCTCTCAAACTGCTCCACCTTCTCGAGCTTTGTACGGCCAGAACCGATGATGTCGAAACCGCCAGTATTGCGGTACTCATCAATAAACTCGTCGTTAAACTCCACATACTTGTGGTCTACGAGACCGCCAGGACCCATCAGGAAGCCATAGAGCTTGCTGTCCTTGCTGAGAGACTTCACACCGTCATAGAGACCTGAGATCACATTGTGACCGCCAGGAGCCTGACCGCCCGAGAGGATGATACCTACATTGAATGGCTCAAGCTTCTTTGCCTCTCCTGCCTCGAAAGTGATGACAGGCATTCCATAGGTGTTAGGGAACATTGACTTGATTTCGTCCTGATTGCCAACTGACTGAGTCGGTTCTCCCTCAACAGCTACTACTGAACCCTTGAGAGCCTTAGGGAGTTTTGGCTGATAAGCAGCACGAGCTTGCTGCAAAGCACTTGTTTTCATTTCCTTAAAATTAATTATGTATGTATGATTATTGCTTTACGCTGTCAAACGTAATTATTCGACTACAAAATTACTTGTTTTTATTGACAAACGCAACAATTGATAAATAAAAATCCCTCATGCACGCCACCTCTAGGCTTGCATGAGGGATTTTCATAGCAGACGGCATCAGTCCCTACGAAAGATGTCACGTGTATATACTTTCTCCTTCACGTCATCGAGACACGCATCATAGCGGTTGGCAATGATGGCATGGCTCTGCGCCTTGAAAGCGTCGAGATCGTTCACCACACGGCTGCCAAAGAATGTGGCACCGTCTTCGAGCGTAGGCTCATATATGACAACCTCTGCACCCTTCGCTTTGATGCGTTTCATAATGCCCTGTATGGCACTCTGGCGGAAGTTGTCACTATT
>CAVKNF010000123.1:0-7214 GCA_963657415.1 bacterium
GAAGAATCCAGTGCCCGCAGTATTAAAGAATATACTGCCCGACCATATGACAAAATAGCGCCATGCCACATCTCGTTTCCTCGCATCGTTATTGCTGAACACAAACCGATAGTTGATGCAACAGTTGACTATTCCGCCTGTCAATGCACCAAAGAATGTGGCATACATATAAGGTATACCAACTATCTTGTCAAGCAATACTCGCATGATGTAATCCGACAGAGTTGCAACAAATGCAGATCCCTGTGCCTTGACGAAAGTAAATATCTCACTCTTTCCTGCACTCCAAAGCATCCTTATAACAAATTTGATGATGAGAATGTAGTAGTATCAAGCACTGAATCCTGTTGCATAAAAGCACAAAAGCGTTGTTTCCACGTCATAGTGGTGCAAAATTAGATAAAAAATAAGATATGACATAAATCAAGTGTGATTTTTTTGCAATTAATTCATTGCTTATGGTCTAAATATCCTAAGTAATATCCTATTATTCACACTGATACCAATTTATACTCAAAAAACATTAATTGAGAACATCATTTCAAGAAAAAGACGGAGAATATGACTACCTTTGCACGCGATTTAAACAAGTGATGACGTGAACAAGAGATTATTTTTACTGTATTTATTCGTTGCCTTGGTCCTTGGAGCCAAAGCACAGCTCAACATAGAAATTGTCGACGACCAGGGTTATGCCATCCCTTATGCCAATGCCACATATCGCGGTCACCACATTTCCGCATCGAGTGACATCATGGGCAAGCTGACAATCGAACGACACGAGGGTTGGCAACTCACTGTCAGTTCTGTGGGATTCAAGGAGCAGACTCTGAAGGTGAATGCCAAGACTCCCTCCACACTAAAATTTACTCTCAAAGAGGACTCAAAGACTCTCAATGAGGTGGTGGTGACTGACCGCAAGGGCAAATATTCGCGCAAGAACAATCCTGCCGTGGAACTAATGAAGCGTGTCATTGCGGCGAAGAAGAAGACTGACCTTGCCAACAAGGACTACTATCAGTACAACAAATACCAGAAACTGACCCTCGCTCTCAATGACCTCACAAAGGAGCGCATAGACTCGGGTGCCATATTCAGACCTCAGTTTGTGAAGGATCAGGTGGAACTCTGCAAATACAATGACAAACTCATCCTGCCTGTCATAACCAATGAGACTGTCACGCAGAATGTATATCGCAAGAATCCTAAGAGCGAGAAGACTATCATCTTGGGTGAGAATAAAGGAGGTATAAACCAGTTGATTGAGACTGGCGACATCCTGGATGTTGTCATGAAGGATGTCTTTACTGACGTGGACCTCTATGATGACCAGATACGTTTGCTGCAATATCCTTTCACATCGCCTATCGGCAAAGGTGCCGTAGACTTCTATAGATTTTATATAGAGGATACAGTGTATGTTGACAAGGACTACTGCTATCATCTGCAGTTTATCCCAAACAACCAGCAGGACTTCGGTTTCCGTGGCGAACTGTATATCCTTGCTGACAGCACTCTGCACGTGAAGAAATGTTCCATGACCATACCAAAGCGCTCTGACGTGAACTTCGTGGAAAACCTCCGCATAGACCAGGCTTACGAGCAGATGCCTTCGGGCGACTGGGTGCTCTCGCAGGACGACATGATAGTGGAACTGAAGGTGGCTTCGTGGATACAGAAGATGATAGCCATACGCACGACAAAGAATTCGGACTATTCCTTCGAACCTATCTCTAACAGACTCTTCAAGGGCAAGGCTGCCACGCGCAAGGAGGCTAACGCTCAGATGCGCGACGACGACTTCTGGGGACAATACCGCACCGTGGAACTTACGAAGTCGGAGAGTCAGATGAATTCCTTCATCACTCAACTGCAACAGGTGAAGGGCTTCGGACTGTTCATATTCTGCTTCAAGGCTATAGTCGAAAACTTTGTCGAGACATCGCCCGGCAAGTCAAAGGTGGACATCGGTCCTGTCAACACTATCATATCACACAACTTCGTTGACGGATTGCGCACACGTGTCAGTGCTCAGACTACTGCCAATCTCAATCCGCATTGGTTCCTCGCAGGATACTATGCACGCGGATGGAAGTCAAAGCAGAACTACTATAGCGGTACGCTGACATACTCTTTCAACAAGAAGGACTATCTGCCGCGCGAGTTCCCTAAGCGCACCTTGGCTCTCACTGTGGCACGCGACGTGTCGTTGCCTTCCGACAAATGGATACGCACAGATAAGGATAATGTGTTCACATCATTCAAGTGGGCAAAGATAGACAAGATGCAGTTCTTCGAAAAGCAGGAACTGAAGTTTGAGCGTGAGGAAGAATGGGGATTTAAGACCACTCTCGGCATCAAGCATGAATACAATACCGGTTACGGCGAAATGCATTTCACTCCAGTGACCCAGTATAAGGATCCTACAGAGAATCCTGACTACACCAACCCAGAATTGGGCATACACACCACAGAGGTGAGTGCAGAGATCCGCATAGCTCCAGGTGAGACCTTCATCAACACCAAGCAGCGCCGTCTGCCTATCAATCTTGATGCACCAGTGTTTGTGCTTCGCCATACGGCTGGTATCGACGGATTCCTCGGTGGCGACTACACATACAACCTGTCGGAATTTGAACTCTACAAGCGCTTCTGGATGAACTCTTGGGGAAAGATCGACTGCTATCTCAAGTCGGGCATACAGTGGAATAAAGTGCCCTACCCTCTGCTCATCATGCCACGCAGCAACCTGGGCTACATCATGGAGGATGAGACATTCAGACTGATCAATAATATGGAGTTTCTCAATGACCGCTATGCTTCGCTTGAGGTGTCATGGGACTTCAACGGAAAAATCTTCAATCGTATTCCGCTCATTCGCAAACTCAAGTGGCGCGAATATCTCGGCGTCAACGTGATGTGGGGAATGTTGTCCGACAAGAACAACCCTTATCTCAACCCTACGGACAATGTCCTCTACCAGTTCCCTAAGGGATGCTACATCATGGACAAGGACAAACCGTATGTTGAGGCTGTTGTCGGCATCCACAACATCTTCAAGCTCCTCCATGTGGAGTATGTGCGCCGACTCACCTACACCGAGTTGCCTACATCACAGCGCTGGGGCATCAGATTCATGTTCCGTGCTTCATTCTAAAAATAAATACAATGCCATTCTATAGTATATATCTCATCGCCATATGGGCTATCCTTGTGGCTATAAAACCCACGCGCAAGTTCACTCTTGCACTTGCACCGTGGCTTCTCTTCGCTTGTTGCTATGACTGGATGCGCCTGTTGCCCAACTGGAAGGTGAATCCTATAGACGTCGAGGGAATATATAATCTGGAAAAGAGCCTCTTCGGAATAATGACACCCGAGGGACTGCTCATACCGGGAGAGTATTTCAATGCTCACAACTCCGCCGTGCTTGATTTCCTTGCAGGATGTTTCTATCTCTGCTGGGTACCCGTGCCACTCGGCTATGCCGTATTCCTTTATATAAGGAAGCGCAGGGAGGAGTTTCTGAAGTTCTCCATAGCGTTTCTGTGGATCAACCTCTTCGGATTCATGTTCTATTATGTGCACCCCGCGGCTCCACCATGGTATGTGTTGCAGCACGGTTTCGAAGTGCAGCTCAACACTCCCGGCAGTGTGGCAGGATTGGCAAGATTTGATGCGTTGATGCATTTCCCTGTTTTCGCCAACATCTACTCTGGCAACTCCAACGTGTTTGCAGCCGTGCCGTCGCTCCACTCTGCCTATGTCCTCACGGCAGCCATCTATGCCTTCAGAAACAAGAGCAGCAAGTGGACAGCACTCTGCTTCCTGCTGATATCAGCAGGCATATGGTGTACAGCTGTATACTCATGCCACCATTATGTCATCGATGTGTTGCTCGGCATACTCGAAGCCATAGTCGGCGTGGCTATCCTCGAGGGAATATTCTTCAAAATCCCATCGGTAAAAAGAGGGCTCGACAAATATGTGAAGGCGATAGAATGACATCTCGCTTATTCGGCAAACCGTCATGAATGGTGATGTTGCCATAACACATTGGATTGGCAGAATAAACTTTTGGGTTTGTTCTGCCAATTTTCGTATCATATTATTTTTTTGATTACCTTTGTATATAGTTATTCCTATCGTTACATAACTAAAACAAAAAACAATTTATACTTATGAAGAAGAAACGCTTATTGTGTTCATTACTCCTCGCTACCGCCGTATCGGGTGTGTTTGCGCAGAGCCAGACGGAGACAGAAGAACAGAAAGACAAGCGCATGGAATGGTTTGACAATGCGAAGTTGGGAATATTCATACACTGGGGAATCTACTCCGTTAACGGTGTGTCGGAGAGTTGGTCATTCCACAATAAATATCTGCCCTATGAGCAGTATATGAGCCAGTGCGACGGATTTACGGCAAAAAACTATGACCCGAAGGCTTGGCTCGACCTCATCAAGGAGAGCGGTGCAAGATATACGGTCATCACGACAAAGCATCATGACGGCGTGGCACTGTGGGACACCAAATACAGCGATCTGAAGACTACTACTGCCACGGCAGCAAAGCGCGACCTGATAACGCCTTTCGTCAAGGAGGTGCGCAAGCACGGACTGAAGTTGGGACTCTACTATTCGCTCATAGACTGGTCGCATGAGGACTACCCCAACTTCACACGAACGGAGACCCGCTACGCCGTGAAGGATGACACCGCACGCTGGCAAAAGTTCCTCAAGTTTGACTTCGACCAATTGGGAGAACTCAATACCTATAAGCCTGACCTCTATTGGTTTGACGGTGACTGGGAGCAGACAGCAGAGACTTGGAATGCCAAGGGTATGTCGGAATTCCTGCGCAAGGCCAACAAGAATGTCATCATCAACTCACGCATACAGGGATATGGTGACTATGCCACACCTGAGCAGGGTGTGCCCGTGGTGCGTCCTGAGGACAAGCACTGGGAACTCTGCATGACGATGAATGACTCTTGGGGCTATCAGCATGCCGACACCAATTACAAGACTCCATACATGCTGCTCCGCACATTTGTGGACTGCCTGTCTATGGGCGGCAACATGCTCCTGGACATCGGTCCAAAGGAAGACGGCACCATACCAGAAGAGCAGGTGGCAGTGCTGAAGGAGTTTGCACGCTGGACAAAGAAGCACAAGGAGGCCATCTATGACACTCGCGCCGGCATCCCCAACGAGCATTTCCAGGGCTACACCACTCTCAACAAGGATGGCGACATCCTGTATCTCTATCTGCCATACAAGCCCAACGGCCCGCTGGAGATAAAGGGACTGATAAACAAGGTGAACCGCGTGTGGGTGGTCGGCGACGGCGAAATCATCCAGTCGAAGGTATATAATAAAAACTACTGGAGCGAGGTGCCCGGCAATCTCTATATCGATGTGCCTGAGCGCTCTCTCGACCCGATGATAACCGTGGTGGCAGTACTTCTCGACGGACCTGTGAAACTCTATCGCGGTGCCGGCAAGGTTATCGAGAGCAACTAAAGCACAATTATACATTATACATTGTACATTATACATTATACATTATACATTATACATTGTACATTATACATTATACATTGTACATTATAAAATGAAAAATATACTTACAGCACTCTTCCTCCTCTTCTCCATTGCAACCTCGGCAGCCAACCACAAGGACTATGCGGCAATGGGCAGCACCACGATAAAGGTGTTTGGCAAGGCCAACATTCACTTTGACCCGTCAAAGTTGGCGAATTTCAACGAGGCGGATGCCGACGGTATCATTCGTCTTGTCAACGGCCGCATCATCCTGAAGAAGATACATGTGCCCCACTACAAGCGCAACGTGAAGGCGTACATAAAGACTACTGTGGCATCCAACGGCGACCGCTGGGACAAGACAGGGTCAGTATTCGTCTTGCCTAAGAAGTCAGCTATCAACCTTATGTCCATAGCCCAGGGTAAGAACAAGTTTCCTGCGGTAGACACTTTGAAATATGAGAAACTCATCGGAGTGGTTGCCGGCAAGGACTATCTGCCTACGATAGAGTTGATGCGATTTATGACTCCTTTCGGTGTGGGTTTCTATAGCAATGCCGACAACGAACTCTCGTCAAAGCGCCGCCCTGTCTACATAGCTAAGTGGGCTGACTGCGTGGAGTGGCAGCAGGACATCACCGACAGGTATTCAGAATTGGAAGGCGAGGCTTATGTGGGCGTGTTCATCGACACATGGACCGAACAAGGCTATCTGGCAAGTGTGGAACTGCAGTTTAAGGAGAGCTCTATAAGTTGTGATCCCCTACCCCGCACCAAGGTGTTGCCATTGGTAAACACGGTGTATTACATCGGTCAGGAATATCCCGACATCTTCGCACGCAAGCCTCTCTCCACTGAGTTCACATTGCCGAAAAATGCCAAGAATGTGCGTCTTAAATATATCGTAACTGGTCATGGCGGTCATGACGGAGGTGATGAGTTTACCCCTCAGGAGAATATCCTGCAGGTAGATGGCAAGGAGGTCTACAAGTTTACCCCTTGGCGTGACGACTGTGCTTCATTCCGCCGCTTCAACCCGGGCACGGGCGTGTGGCTTGAGAAGCGCGTGGCATCTTACATCGGTGAGGATGGAAAATATACAGAGAAAGAGATAGAGGAACCTGTAGGTTCGTCAGACTTCTCCCGCTCCAACTGGTGTCCCGGTTCGGACATCGTGCCCGAGGAGGTAGCCCTCAATGACATCACACCAGGCAAACATACCTTCAGCATCTGCATCCCCAAGGCTCAGCCTATCAAGGGTGACGAGATGAACCATTGGCTTGTGTCTGCCTACTTGGTTTGGGAAGAATAGAATCAAATTAGAAGGAAAAATGCACGTACGTGTATCGCTCATCGCACGTACGTGCATTTTTTAGGAGGTACGGCGCCCTCGCCGTACCAGTCGCTATCGAGAAATATCATTAGAGAGATTCTTCCTTGAGTGGTACAGCGAGGGCGCTGTACCTCCTAAGCAAAGCGGGGACGTTTCGCCTCCTATGAATACTTCAATCTTTTAATATTTTCATCTTTCAACCTTCCTCGCTTGTTCCTCCAGCCATCGGTTCTGCTCCTCGATGGTCATGTGGCTATTATCAAGCAATATGGCGTCGTCTGCCTGGCGCAGGGGGCTCACCTCGCGGTGAGAGTCAATGTAGTCGCGCTCCTGCA
>CAVKNF010000124.1:0-7208 GCA_963657415.1 bacterium
TGGTTGGACCTTGTGTTCAATCTTTCTTCACTTCTGCGATTATGAGTGGCATGTTAGTGTAATAATGACCACATCGTCGAGGTGTAGCGATGACCATCTTCGTTTTCGTCATTCTTGTGTACATAATATAATTTATAGGTGAGAATAATATTTTTAACAGGTATGAACAAAAAAGGTAATTTATTGATTCTGCTTCTCGCGGTGCTCGTAGCGTCGTGTGGCAGCAAGCAGAGTGGAAAACCCAACTTCGGCGACGACGAGTATGCGGTTAGAACAGTCAGTGGACAGGATACTGAGTTGCAGACTACTTATCCTGCCATCGTGAAGGGCGTGCAGGACGTAGAGATACGTCCGAAAGTGTCAGGCTTCATCACCAAGATGTGTGTGCAGGAAGGTCAGACAGTAAAGAAGGGCCAGTTGCTCTTCGTTATCGACAACGTGACTTATGAGGCTGCAGTGCGCCAGGCTAAGGCTGCCGTAAACTCTGCCAAGGCACAACTCAACACTGCAAAACTTACTTATGACAACAGCGAGAAACTTTTCGCTAATAATGTAATAGGTTCTTACGAACTCGCATCTGCAAAGAATTCTCTCGAGTCTGCCAATGCTGCTCTGGCACAGGCTGAGGCCAACTACGTGTCAGCAAAGCAGAACCTCGAATTCTGCTATGTGACAAGTCCTGCCGACGGTGTTGTCGGTGACCTGCCTTACAAGGTAGGTGCTCTGGTGAGCGCTTCAAGTGCTTCGCCACTCACCACAGTGTCAAACATCGGCACCATGCAGGTCTACTTCTCTATGACAGAGAAGGAACTTCTCGAGATGACCAAGAATGTGGGCGGCATGAAGGCAGCCATCAAGGATTATCCTGCTGTGAAACTGCAGTTGGCCGACGGTTCTATCTATGACCACGAGGGTCATGTGGCAGCAGTCAGCGGTGTCATCAATCAGTCTACAGGTACTGTGTCTATCCGTGCCGACTTCTCCAATCCTCAGCATGTGCTCCGCAGCGGTGCGTCAGGTAGCATCGTTGTGCCTCACGTAGCAAGTTCTGCTGTCATCATCCCACAGGATGCTGTGTCACAGGTTCAGGACAAGTACTTCGTTTATGTAGTAGGCAAGGACAACAAGGTGAAGTATACTCCTGTGACAGTAAATGCCAACAACGACGGCAAGAACTACATCATCACCAGCGGACTTAACGTAGGCGACAGTTTTGTAGTGCAGGGCATCACATCCCTCACCGACGGACAGAAGATCACTCCTATCACCGAGGCTCAGTATGAGCAGAAGCTCAAGAAGACCCAGGAGATGGGCGCTGACCAGGGTGACCTGAGCAAACTGAAGAAAGACTTCGGACAATAAGCGACGCTTTCCCGTAAAGCCTTTTTCCTTTATATAATCATATATAAGAACAGAAAAAGAAGAAATCAATGAGATTAGATAACTTTATCAAGCGTCCGGTGCTTTCTACGGTGATCTCCATCGTGATAGTCATTCTCGGTGTCATCGGACTCGTCTCGCTGCCTATCGAGCAGTATCCAAATATCGCGCCGCCTACCATCATGGTGCGTGCATCTTATACAGGAGCCAATTCCGAGACCGTGCTCAACTCCGTCATTGCCCCTCTTGAGGAGCAGATCAATGGTGTGGAGGGCATGACCTACATGACCTCTTCCGCTACCAATGACGGATCAGCTTCCATCACCGTATACTTCAAGCAGGGTATGGATGCCGACATGTGTCAGGTCAATGTGCAGAACCGTGTGTCACAGGCGTCGGCCCTTCTGCCTGCCGAGGTTACCAAGGCTGGTGTGACCGTCATGAAGCGTCAGTCGTCCACGGTGATCCTCTTCGGTCTTACCGCTACCGACGACCGCTATGACGACGAGTTCCTCGCCAATTATGCCGACATCAATATCGTGCCTGCCATCAAGCGTATCAATGGTGTGGGTGAGTGTCAGTCACTGTCATCCAAGACCTACACCATGCGTCTGTGGATTGACCCAGTGAAGATGAAGAGTTATGGACTCATCCCTTCTGACCTCACAGGCGTGCTCTCGCAGCAAAACATCGAGGCAGCTCCTGGTTCGGTGGGTGAGCAGAGCGACAACCAGTATGAATACACCTTCCGCTACAAGGGTCGTCTGAAGACCGAGGAGGAATTCGGCGACATGATCATCAGCAGCACAACGGGCGGTCAGACCATCCGCGTGAAGGACGTGGCACGAGTAGAACTCGGTGCTCAGTCTTACAGTGTGGAGTCAGGACTCAACGGTATGCCTTCCGTTACCATGATGGTGACACAGACTGCCGGATCCAACGCTACTGAGATTGCCAACAACATCAAGCAGCTCCTCAAGGAGCAGGAAGCCACTCTGCCACCAGGTCTTGAGTTTAATGTCATGCAGGATGTGACAGAGTTCCTCTATGCATCTATCGAAGACCTTATCAAGACCCTCGTCGAGGCATTCATCCTCGTGTTTATCGTGGTTTACATCTTCCTGCAGGACTGGCGTTCCACATTGATTCCGCTCATCGCCGTGCCGGTGTCATTGATTGGTACGTTCTTCTTCCTCTATGTCTTCGGCTTCTCGCTCAACCTCTTGACACTTGCCGCCCTCGTGCTTGCCATAGCCATCGTGGTCGACGATGCCATCGTGGTGGTCGAGGCTGTGCATGCCAAGCTTGACCTCGGCTACAAGTCAGCACGTCTGGCTTCTATCGATGCTATGAACGAGATTTCTGGAGCCATCATCTCCATCACCCTCGTGATGTCGGCAGTGTTTATCCCTGTGTCATTCATGGGTGGTACTTCAGGTACATTCTATCGTGAGTTTGGTATCACGATGGCCATCTCCATCGTCATCTCCGCTCTCAATGCGTTGACACTTTCTCCTGCCCTCTGTGCAGTGCTCCTTAAGCCTAAGAATGAAGACGGCTCTGAGAGAAAGATGTCTTTCATAGACCGTTTCCACACATCATTCAATGCTGCCTACGGCAAGGTGCAGGGCAAATACACCAACGGTGTGCGCCGCATCGTGGAGCGTCCTGTCATCGCTATCGGTTCGGTCATCGTGGGCATAGCCGTCATGGCAGTGCTGATGGGCACCACCAAGTCAGGACTTGTGCCAGATGAGGATACGGGTACAGTATTCTGTACTGTGTCAACACCTCCGGGCACATCTATGAAGAAGACCAACGAGATAATGGACCAGGTGGACAAGATGCTTGCCACCAACCCTGCTATCGACAACCGTATGCGTATCACGGGTTACAACTTCATCGCAGGTCAGGGTTCCAACCAGGGTACATTCATCATCAAACTGAAGTCATTCGAAGAGCGTCAGAAACTCGAGGGACCACTCAAGTATATCGGTGTGCACAACCTCGGTTCGAGCATGGTGCTCGGTATGATCTATAAGCAGACAGCGGCCATCAAGGGTGCTCAGATACTTGCCTTCCAGCCACCTATGGTGCAGGGCTTCTCTGCCACCAACGGTATCACCCTCTCTATGCAGGACCGCACAGGTGGTGAGGTCAACAAGTTTAATGAGGTGACAAAGAAGTTCCTCGCCGAACTCAACAAGCGTCCTGAGATCAGCAATGCCATGACCTCTTACGACACCAAGTATCCTCAGTATAAGATCGATGTCGACGTGGCAAAGTGCAAGCAGAGCGGTATCGACCCATCGACGGTGCTCACCACTATGCAGGGCTACTATGGCGGTATGTATGCAAGTAACTTCAACTCCTACGGTAAACTCTATCGTGTCTACATCCAGGCTGACCCGAAGGACCGCAAGGATCTGAAGAGTCTCGACAATATCTATGTGCGCACATCATCAGGCACCATGTCGCCTATCAAGGAGTTCGTTTCCTTGAACCGCGTCTATGGTCCTCAGGAGATTGACCGCTTCAACCTGTTCACATCTATTAATGTGAATGCGTCGGCTGCCGACGGCTACTCTTCAGGTGATGCCCTCAACGCCATCGCCGAGGTTGCCAAGACATCGCTGCCTACAGGCTACACATATGAATACTCAGGTCTGACACGTACGGAGCAGGAGTCAAGCAACTCCACAGCGATGATCTTCATCCTCTGTCTTACCTTCGTATACCTGATTCTTTCGGCACAGTATGAGAGCTACATCCTGCCTCTGTCAGTAATCCTCTCCATACCGTTTGGTCTTGCAGGTGCGTTTATCTTCACCAATCTGTTTGGCAAGAACAACGACATCTACATGCAGATCGCGCTCATCATGCTTATGGGTCTTCTTGCCAAGAATGCCATCCTTATCGTGCAGTTCGCCCTTGAGCGTCGCCGCACGGGTATGGCCATCTCATGGTCGGCAGTGCTCGGAGCTTCAGCCCGTCTGCGTCCTATCCTCATGACCTCTCTGGCTATGATCATCGGTCTGTTGCCTATGCTTATGCCATGGGGTGTAGGCTACAATGGTAACCAGACCCTCGGTGCAGCAGCCGTAGGAGGTATGCTCATCGGTATGGTATGCCAGATCATGGTTGTGCCGGCACTCTTCTACATCTTCCAGACATTGCAGGAGAAGATCAGCCCGATGAAGTTTGAGGGTGACAATGCTGACGTGGCTTCTGAGGTTAAGCAGTACACCAATCCTTATGTTGCCGAGCATCTGCAGGCAAAACTCGAGGAGAGCGCAAAGAATTAAGACCTTACAAAATAGATTGAACAAATTATGAATATAAAGAGTATAATCACTTTCACCGCTGCCGGACTTCTGTTGGGCAGCTGTGGAATATACAATAAGTATGAGCGCCCTGACGTGAACACCTCAGGACTGGTGCGCGACGTGAACTCTATCACCGACACTCTCGCTGTCACCGACACTACGAGTTTCGGCAACCTGCCTTGGCGCAGCGTGTTCACCGACCCACAGTTGCAGTCGCTCATAGAGCAGGGATTGGCTCACAACACCAACATGCTCAATGCCGCTCTCAACGTGAAGATGGTGGAGGCTCAGCTCACTGCTGCCAAACTGGCTTTCGTGCCCGCATTCACCTTCTCGCCGACAGGAACTATCAGTTCATGGGACGGCAACAAGGCCACCAAGACCTACTCCCTGCCAGTGCAGGCAAGTTGGAGCATCGACCTCTTCGGCAATCTGCTCAATGCCAAGCGTAGCGCGCAGATGTCGCTCCTCGCCACCAAGGACTATCAGCTCGTGGTGCAGACAGGACTCATCTCCAATATCGCCAACATGTACTACACGCTCATGATGCTTGACAAAGAACTCGAACTTGTCAACAACATGGCTGACCTCACCAAGAGTACATGGGACCTGATGAAACTCCAGAAGGATCTCGGACGCACCAAGGAGACAAGTGTGCAGAGTGCCGAGTCCAACTACTACTCAGTGCTTGCCCAGGCCACAGACCTGAAGCGTCAGATCCGCGAGACCGAGAACTCTCTCTCGCTCCTGCTCGGACAGTCTGCACAGACCATCGCACGCGGCACTCTCGACAGCCAGTCGTTGCCTACGGACTTCAGCACAGGCGTCGGCATACAGTTGCTCAACAACCGTCCCGACGTACACTATGCTGAGATGTCTCTCGCACAGTGCTTCTACAACACCAATCAGGCTCGCTCTAAGTTCTACCCAAGCATCACCATCAGCGGTTCGGGTGCCTACACCAACAGCGGTGGCGGTACTATTACCAACCCTGGCAAGATGCTCTGGAGCGCTGTCGGCAGCCTCACTCAGCCTATCTTCCAGCACGGAGCACTCGTGGCAGGACTCAAGGTGGCAAAGGCTCAGCAGGAGCAGGCTTACAACACCTGGCAGAACGCCGTGCTCTCGGCAGGTAGCGAGGTGAGCAATGCCCTCGTGCTCTACAACTCTTCCGACGAGAAGGCACAACTTGAGGCAAAGCAGGTGGAGAGTCTTACCAAGAATGTGGAGTACACCAAGATGCTCTTCAATCAGGGTTCGAGCACCTATCTTGAGGTCATCACCGCACAGCAGAGCCTGCTCAATGCACAGCTCTCGCAGGTGCAGGACCAGTTCTACAAGATGCAGGCTGTCGTAAATCTCTATTACGCTCTCGGTGGAGGCAAAAACTAACGTGTATAACGTATATATAATAAGGAGAAAACTATGAGCAATATAAGTGAAAGAGCATATGTGGCTCCAGGTGCCAAGATAGGCAATAATGTCACCGTCTATCCCTTCGCCTACATCGAAGACGATGTGGTCATCGGCGACGACTGCGTGATCTATCCTTACGCAAGCATCATGAGCGGCACACGCATGGGTCGCGACAACAAGGTGTATCAGAACACGGTGCTCGGCGCGCGTCCACAGGACTTCAACTATAAGGAGGGTGACAAGACAACTCTCGTCATCGGCGACGGCAACATCTTCCGTGAGAATGTGGTCATCAACCGTGCCACCTGCCCTGACGGCGAGACCCGCATCGGCAACCGCAACTTCTTCATGGAGGGTGTGCACATCTCGCACGACACCAAGGTGGAAGACCTCTGCACCTTCGGTTATGGTACTAAGGTGGCAGGTGACTGTGAGATACACCGTGGTGTGATCTTCTCGTCAGGTGTCATCCTCAATGCCGGTGTGCGTGTAGGCGGAGCGTCTATGGTGACAGGCGGTGTGCGCGTGAGCCGCGACGTACCACCATTCATCGTAGCCACCGACAACCCCGTGCGCTATGGTGGTCTCAACAACACCCTGCTTGAGAGTTCGGGCATCTCGGAGAAGGTCATCAAGCATATCGCCAATGCCTACCGACTCGTGTTCCATGGTCAGACCAGCGTCTTCGACGCCATACATCAGATCAAGGAGCAGGTGCCAAGCGGCAAGGAGATAGACACCGTGGTGCACTTCCTCGAGCAGACCAAGCTCGGTATCATCAGCAAGGACTAAGCATTAGTCATCATCATGAAGTAAAACATATGGGCAGTGACAATCTGCCTCTCGATTTTTCATAACATGTTTTTTTGATTGGGAGCCGACCAGCGGGTCGTGCTCCCAATTTTTCATATAAGGGACCCCACCCTAACCCTCCCGAGGGAGGGATGTAAAAGATGGTATTCCTTAGGAGGTACAGCGCCCTCGCTGTACCACGCGCAAGCGAGCGAATGGTAACCATAGGAGGTACAGCGCCCTCGCTGTACCTATCTCAAGGAAGTTTTTTCATGCGAGCGGGTACGGCGAGGG
>CAVKNF010000125.1:0-7178 GCA_963657415.1 bacterium
TCTGCCAGTTGGTGCTCAATGTCGTGGTGCTCGGCTTCTGGTGCGGGGCATTTCTTTCCTACACCTCCCTTTTGGGGTATACAGCGCACGGCATCAACGTACTGGCAGTCATCATCCCCGCCGTCATGCTCGTCACGGCATTCATCTATCCGCTCTTCGGCAAGAAATCCTACTATTGCACCCATGTCTGCCCTTTCGGCTCCTTGCAGCAGATGGCTGGCAAGTGCGTGAAATATAAGGCCAAGATGAGTCCAAAGACTTTGCGGAGGCTCGACCTTTTCCGACAGGTATTGTGGGCTGTGCTGATGCTCTGCATCTGGAGCGGAGTATGGGCGGGCTGGACCGACTACGAGCCATTCGCGGCCTTCATCTTCCAGTCTGCATCGTGGGCGGTCATCGCCTTGGCGGCAGTCTTCGTGCTTTTGTCGCTCGTCGTGACAAGACCTTATTGCCGCTTCGTCTGCCCCATGGGAAGTCTTTTAAAGGTAAAAGGGTAAAAAGGTAAAAAGGTAAAAAAGGCATACGCACAAAATTCAACATTTAACATTCATATTATAGCAATGAAACCAGCAACATTATTGAATATCGTATTGGCGATAGCACTCGTCATTGTGTCCGCAAGATGGGCAATGAGCGAGGGCAAGACTGCCCAAGGTGAGCGTGCTGACAGCACCGCCATGACAACAGACTCTGATTCCAGCAATTCAGCAACAGACTTCGAGGAGTTTGACGTGACCACCGATTTCCACGGCAATCCCTTTACTTACTTCAAGGGCAAGGGCCTCTTGCTCGCCGCCGGCGATAAGGAAGACCACAACGAGATGACCATCGGATGGGGCGCCCTCGGCAACATCTGGGAAAAAGGCATGTCGCTGATGACTGTCTATGTAGCTCCTGCCCGCCACACCTTCAAGTATATGGAGAAGGCGAAGTATTTCACGGTGATGGAATTTGACGATGCCCACAAGGATATCCTCGAATACATGGGCACCCACAGTGGTCGTGATGGCGACAAGGCGAAGGCTCTTGGTTTGCACACCCTCTACACCGAGCATGGCACACCTTACTTCGAGGAGGCGAAGACCGTCTTCGAGTGCGAGATGATTTATCATGCGCCCTTCGACCCTAAAGGCTTCGGCGAGATGCCAAAGAAACGATATGCCGACTTCCCTGCCGGCATCCACTCCATGTATATGGGCAAGATCGTGAAGGCTCTGAGAAAAAAGTAAATTTAGATAGTGTATGCAATGCACGTACGTGAGATGCTTAATGCACGTACGTGCAATGCCCGATGCACGTACGTGCGTTGACCTTCTCACGTACGTGCATTTTTATATCATTCGAGAAGGCTCTCCAGTTTTGCTATAGCCTCTTTGATATGCTCATGAAAAAGCGGATGGTTGCAGAGAAAGTCCTTGCGACCGTCGGCAAGCACGGCAAAGAGTTGAGGATTCATGTCCTGCACATACTGCGAGATGGCATACTCTATGTCATCCTTCTGCCAATCCATGGTGGAATGGGCATAGACGCGCTCCTTCTGGTGAAAGAAGGCGTAGGCGGTCTCTATGGCACTGCGTGGAATCATTGGTCGTAGCCTATGGGACGTATCTGACGCTGGTCGTGGCTGTAGACATAGCCGTAGTCATTGATAATCTTCAACACATCGTCCATATTGCGGTCGAAGACATTGCATATTTCTTCCAGCGAATCATATTCGCCGTCACGCAAAAGCATGTTGACACTCGAAACGAGCATCGCGGGGTCTGATGGTAAAAAGTCCATATCTTTCGTTATTGTTTTCTAATTTAAGGTGGAATTCATATGACCCACCTTGATATCATTCTCCAAGAAGCACTACTGTTACGCCACGTGCGGCCTGGGCACCCATCACGAGAGCCTGCTCTATGTCGGCAGTCTTTGACGGACCGCTTATGAAGGTGCCGAAATTATATTTTGGATTCATCTCTATGCGGGCATAAGCCTCGTGCATATTGTTGACGACATTCTTCTTGTCAAGCAGTATGACGAGATATTCGGAGATGAAGAGTATGGCTTTCTCCTTCATCGTCTGCGGTATCCATATGCATCCATTCTCTGCCACGCCCACTTCTCCGCGCACGATGCCCACGTCAGTACCGTTGAGGTCGTTGGCCTCAGCCACTGTGTCGGGATTCTTCTCCGCGATAGTTATCTCCGGCAGATTGCTGGCAAAGACCTTTGCCTCGGGATATGCCTTGCGCACTATGGCGTTGAGGTCGTCGCCTGACTTTGCCTCCACCACATGGGCGCCCACAGTCTTGGTCATCTCGATAAACTGCTGCAGGGTGTCGTCATACTGAATGCCCTGGATATCCATGTCGGGCATGTCATATTGCTCGCGCGTGTTGGCACGCAGTTTGGCAAACAATTCTTCCTTTTTCATTTTACCTTACCCTCCTTCCATAGTTCGTGAAATGATTTCTTTGCGAATTTAGGCATCGCATGTCCTATGCCCCAGGCATTGAGGTTGCCGATGTGGGTCATGCTGTCGGGCACGAGGTTTGCCAACGGTGCCAGGCGCAATGCCGTGGTGTAAAGCGCAGGATGGTCGAAGAGCACCTCCATGCCTGTGGACATTGCCTTCTTCATGGGGTCAGCCTTGCCCAACTGGTCAAGGCACTGGCGCCATGCGTATATCTGCGAACCGGGATTGACCTTCGACGGACACACATTGTCGCACGAAAGGCAGAGGCTGCAGGCAGAGACGTTGTCGCAGTATTTCTTAGGATTCTTCAGCATACCGAGGTTTACGCCGATAGGACCTGGTATAAAGTATGTGTAACTGTAACCTCCCGAACGGCGGTATACGGGGCAGGTATTCATGCACGCACCGCAGCGCATGCACTTCAGCGTCTCCCAGTGGTCGGCATTGCCGAGGATGTCACTTCGACCGTTGTCGACAAGCACCACATGCATCTCTGCTCCCGGACGTGCCTGACGGAAATGGGATGTGAAGGCGGTGGTGGGCTGGCCTGTGCCGCATCGGCAGAGCAGACGCTGAAATACGGCCACAGACTTGTAGTCGGGCACGAGTTTCTCTATGCCCATGGCAACGATGTGGAGTTTGGGCATGGATGTGGTCATGTCGGCATTGCCCTCATTGGTGCATACCACACAGTCGCCGGTGGCAGCCACACCGAAGTTGCATCCCGTCAAGCCTGCCCCTGCCTCCATGAACTGGTCGCGCAGGTGATGGCGGGCACAACGTGTCAGGTATGTAGGGTCATAGTTGCCTTTCTCCTTGGAGATGCCTTTCTCCTCAAACATCCTTCCCACCTCTTCACGCTTCAGGTGGATGGCAGGCATCACGATGTGGCTCGGTTTCTGATGGAGCAACTGGATGATGCGCTCGCCGAGGTCTGTTTCCACGACATCGATGCCATGCTCTTCGAGATAGGGATTCATCTCGCACTCCTCGGTGAGCATCGACTTTGACTTCACCATCTTCTTCACGCCGTGGCTTTGCAGGATGTCAAGCACAGTCTCATTAAACTCCTGTGCATCCTTCGCCCAATGCACTATGACACCGCGGCTCTCCAAGTTGCGGGAGAACATGTCGAGGTAGTCGGCAAGATGGGTGATGGTGTGTTTCTTTATCGCTGAAGCGTGCTCGCGCAGGCTCTCCCACTCGGGCAACTGCTGCGCCATGATGTCGCGTTTCTGACGTACTGACCAGAATGTGGCATCATGCCAACTGGTCTTCTCTGCATCCTTGGTGAATGCAGAGGCTCTTCTGGAATGTAGGGTACTCATAATCCTGCCGCTAAAATCTGAACTACGTGAATAAACTTTATTGGAAGGTTTTCCTTCTTTGCGATGCCTGCCATGTGCATGAGGCATGACGAGTCGGGGCCAGTCACATACTCCGCTCCCGTGGCGATGTGACGCTTTATCTTGTCTTCGCCCATACGGGTGGAGACAGCAGGTTCCTCAATGGAGAACATGCCGCCAAATCCGCAACACTCGTCCTTGCGCTCGGGCTCGTGTATCTCGATGCCGTCGACAAGGTGCAAGAGGTCTATAATCTTGTTGAATGGTTGGATGTGTCGTTCCGAAGGTGATGACAATCCCAACTCGCGCACGCCGTGACAACTGTTGTGCACGCTTACGGCATATGGAAACTTGCCTGGCACGTGGTCCACCTTGAGCACATCGTGCAGAAACTCCACCACATCCATAATCTTCTTTGACGATATGCACTCGTGCTTACCTTCCAATATCTTGGGATAATAGATCTTCACGTAAGCGGCACACGACGCCGAAGGAGCCACAATATAATCGTAATCCTTAAAGAGAGTGTCGAAACTCTCTACCAGTTTCTCCGACTTGTTCTCGAAACCGGCATTTGCCATAGGTTGTCCGCAGCAAGTCTGCTTCTCGGGATAACCTACCTCTAACCCATAATGTTTAAGCAACTTGTATGTGGCGACGCCCGCCTCAGGGTAGAGGGCATCGACATAACAAGGGACGAACAATCCAACTTTCATAGTACTTTTACAACAGTCTTGTCGCTAATCTTTTGTGTTTGCCTCTACAATTAAAACTAACTACACGAAAACGTGTGCAAAAGTAACAATTATTTCATAGAAAGAAGAATTACACGATAAGATAAATAAAAAGAAGTTGTCACTTCATATACCACAATCCGTCACTCTTCACCATAGGCATGAGCACCTGCTCCGAACCCTTGTCGCCATAATTGAGGATGAGGAAGACATTGGCCGTAGTGCCTTTCACACTGTCGAGGTCTACCTTCTTCACCGACACCGACTTTATGCCATGGTGCTCCTTCTGCTGCAGCGCCATAAACATACGGGCGTTCTCAAGAAGTTGGGTGCGGTATTCCTGACGCAGGATGCTGTCCTCGCGCAGAGTGCCGTCGACGAAAGAGTCATAGTCGCCAGCCAGCAGATAGGAGTAATACTGCTTGGCGGCATTGCCAGCCAGCTCCGCCTGATTGTCTTCCTGCTTGTGGGTGCAGGAAAACATCAGACAGGCTACAGCTGCTATTGTAAGAATACGCTTCATCATTTCTGTCGTATGAAGACGTTAATAGGGCATCCGGTCATCGACCAGTTGTCGCGTATCTTGTTTTCAAGGAAGCGGCGATATGGCTCCTTGATATACTGCGGCAGGTTGGCATAGAACACGAATGAAGGTATCTGTGTGTCGGGCAACTGCGCGCAATACTTTATCTTTATATACTTTCCCTTTATCGACGGTGGCGGGAACGACTCTATCAGTGGAAGCATCACCTCATTTAGTTTCGTTGTGCCCACTCTTGCCTTGCGGTTCTTGTATACCATGTTGGCAGTATCGAGCACCTTGAATATGCGCTGCTTGGTGAGTGCAGAGGCAAAGATGATGGGGAAATCCACGAATGGAGCCATGCGGTCGCGGATGGCATTCTCGAAGGTGTCTATCACCTTCTGGCTCTTGTCTTCCACCAAATCCCACTTGTTGACCACGACGACAAGACTCTTGTTGTTCTTCTGTATGAGTTGGAAGATGTTCATGTCCTGCGCCTCAATGCCTCGGGTGGCATCTATCATGAGGATGCACACGTCGGAATTCTCGATGGCACGAATGGCACGCATAACTGAGTAGAACTCCAGGTCTTCGGTCACCTTGTTCTTGCGGCGTATGCCGGCAGTGTCGACAAGATAGAAGTCAAAACCGAACTTATTGTATCGTGTATAAATACTGTCACGTGTAGTTCCAGCAATGTCGGTGACGATGTTGCGGTCTTCACCTATGAGGGCATTCACGATGCTGCTCTTGCCGGCATTAGGACGACCGACAACGGCAAAGCGCGGTATGTCGTCATAGGCCTCCACCTTCTCCTCATTGAGTTTCGACACCACGAGGTCGAGCAAGTCGCCAGTGCCACTACCTGTGGCAGAACTGATGCAGAAGGGTTCGTCGAGACCGAGTTTGTAAAACTCCATGGAGTCATAGATCTGATTGTTGTTGTCCACCTTGTTGCACACAAGGATGACAGGCAACTTCGTGCGGCGCAATATCTGAGCCACATCCTCATCGAGGTCGGTGAGACCCGTGCCTACATCCACGAGGAATAGCACGAGGTCTGCCTCTTCGGTGGCAATTGTCACCTGCTGGCGTATAGCCTCCTCGAAGACATCGTCGGAGTTGACCACCCATCCGCCTGTGTCGACGATGGAGAACTCGCGTCCGCACCACTCTACCTTACCATACTGTCGGTCGCGCGTAGTACCTGCCGTGTCGCTCACTATGGCGTGGCGGGTCTTTGTCAACCGGTTAAAAAGTGTGGACTTGCCTACGTTAGGACGTCCCACTATTGCTACTAAATTTCCCATTTTTCATTTCCCGCTCCTGCGGGTTTACATTTTATGCCCGAGAAGAATCACACTCCTCCGACGGGTTTATATTACTCTGGGAGCAACTTGTATAATTTGCTAACCTATTGAGTTAATTGCTATGTTTTTTCACTTTTTAGTTGGTTGCGATTCATTCGCAGTTTGATTAATCCGTCCTCTAATTGGGACGATGCGCTCATTCTTGAAAATATAATTATATATTGGTATCCTTTGCAAGACACCCCATTACTTGGAATAAATCGCAGTACAAAGTTAGTATTTTTTGATACAACAAGGCTCTATCAGGCGGTTAATATGTGTTAAGCCCTTGCGGATTAGTCCCACTGCAGGGAGAGTTGACGGGCATGCTCGCCAAATATCTTTCTACAATTTTCCGCAATAGCATCGTCCTCTGTGTTATACCTGACTCCGTGCTTGTCGAGGGCTTCCCTGATGCTCATTGCGATGTGGTAGGCAAGATTTACAGGCACGGCATTGCCTATCATCTTGTAGCCCATGTTTACGTCATCATAAATGAACTTGAAGTTATCAGGGAATGTCTGTATCCTTGCTTACATGTTGGACATCTGTACATAGTTCGTGTCTTTGATTCGTTATTCATTATTATTTTCTCACTTTTCAAGTACCACCCACACTCCAGCATTGTCTTTGCCTTCATGCCTTATGATGCCAGCTTTCTGCATTGCAGACAAGTCCCTTTCGATAGTTCTTGATGTCACCGACAAAGTCTCCGACATTTTCGCCTCGTTTGGCTATGACTTCATCCACCGTTTTACGCTG
>CAVKNF010000126.1:0-7133 GCA_963657415.1 bacterium
AGCGGGGGGCGCTGTACCTCCTATTGATTACAAATAAAGAATAGAGTGAGGATACAAAACCACCTAAATTCCTACTGTTTGCTTCTCCTGCAGGAATTCTTCCGCACGTGCAAGGTCCTCGGGAGTGTCTATGCCGACGGTCTCGATGTCGGTCTTGCCCACGCGAATCTTATATCCATTTTGAAGCCAGCGCAACTGCTCCAGACTTTCGGCAAGTTCCAAAGATGACTGGGGTAGGGCGGTAATCTCGTCCAACACGTTGCTCTTGTAGGCGTAGATGCCCAAGTGCTTGAGGAAAGGATACTTATGAAGCCATTCATTGCGGTCGATGCCGCGGACGAATGGTATCACAGAGCGTGAGAAATACAAGGCGAAACCATTGTTGTCAACTACAATCTTGGGCGAGTTGGGATTTTCCACAGCCTCCATCGACTCAAACGGTTTGCCGAGAGTCGCTATGTCCGTGGAAGCATCGTCAAACTGGCTGCAGAGAGTCTTTATCTGTTTGCCGTCGATAAAGGGTTCGTCGCCCTGAATGTTGACTATCACATCAAACTCCAATCCCGTCGACTGGCGTATCTTGTCGGCAGCCTCCTTGATGCGGTCGGTGCCGCTCTTGTGGTCAGCGCGTGTCATTATCGCATTGCCGCCGAAAGACTTTACCGTGTCGAATATGCGCTCGTCGTCGGTAGCCACATAGACATTGTCCATCACTGTCTTGGCTTTCTCATAAACATGCTGGATAACAGGTTTGCCTCCAAGCAATGCCAATGGCTTGCCTGGAAATCTCGTTGACGCATAGCGTGCAGGGATAATTGCTGTGAATTTCATCTTTTTACTCGTTCTTGTCATAAAGCCATCCCTTATGCAAAGGATGTGCGTGTAGTGTAACGCATCGCAAAAGTACAAAAAAACTTTAATACACTTTGTGTTGTCAATGGAAATTCGTAATTTTGGAGATATAACAACAACTTAAAGAAGAAGACTCATATAATGAGAAAACATATAACACTCGCCTTGTTGTCATTATTGCTGGCGATGCCTGGCAGAGCGCAGAAGATATCTCTCGGCTCATGCGCTACCCACGACGGCGGACAATATAAAGGCGAAATGATGTCGGGCAAACCCAATGGTAAGGGTAGCACTTTGTTTAAGACCGGTGATACCTATGAAGGCGAATATGTGAAGGGCAAGCGCCAGGGGTATGGTGTATATACCTTCACCGACGGAGAGAAATATGAAGGCGACTGGTTTCAGGACCAGCAACACGGCAGGGGAACATATTACTTTGCCAACAACAACAAGTATGTCGGCATGTGGTTTCGTGACTATCAGCACGGTCATGGTGTGATGTACTATTTCAATGGCGACAAATACGACGGCGACTGGTTTAAGGACAAGCGTCAGGGACAGGGTCGCTACACCTTTCATGGCGGTTCATATTATGACGGCAACTGGCAGGACGACAAGAAAGACGGCAAGGGATACTTCCTCTGGGATG
The DNA here is from genome assembly GCA_963657415.1 of bacterium. Taxonomy (GTDB): domain Bacteria; phylum Bacteroidota; class Bacteroidia; order Bacteroidales; family Bacteroidaceae; genus Prevotella. The sequence continues at coordinate 1,502 of CAVKNF010000126.1, forward strand.
ACGGATCGAGTTATGACGGCCAGTGGAGTGCCAATGAGCGCAGTGGCAAGGGTACATTCAAGTATTCTGACGGCGACGTCTACATAGGTGAATGGGCCAATGACAAGAAAAACGGCAAGGGCATCTACAAATATCAGAATGGTGACACCTACGAAGGTGCCTACATAGATGACATCCGTGAGGGCGAAGGCATACTCCGCTATGCCAATGGCGACTGCTACACGGGTCACTTCTCCAATGGCGAGAAGAATGGCTATGGTGCGCTGACATGGGCCAACGGTGACTCCTACACTGGGCAGTGGAAGAACGACATGCAGACAGGTCAGGGCAAACTGAAGAAGAAAAACGGCGACCTCTACAGCGGACAGTTCCGCAACGGAAAGATAGAGGGCGAAGTCATCATACACTATGCTGACGGCACAAAGTTTAAGGGCCAATACAAGAACGGAGAGAAAAACGGTGCCGCCATCATAGAAGACAAAGACGGCAAGCGATTTGAAGGCCATTTCGTCAACGACGTGCGCGATGGCGACTTCGTGGAGAAAGACCGCAACGGAAAGGTGACCAAGAAAGGTTACTATGAGAACGGAAAACGATTTGAAGAATAACTATTACTATTACTATTATAACTATGGCAGTCAAGAAAACTAAGGCGCAGACAGAACCAAAGATGCTCAAACTGCTGCGCGACGACGAGTATCTCCGTCCGTTTGCATATGCAGTAAACGGTCGTCATGACAGAGTGCAGGAGAAGATGGCACAACTGACAAACAACGGGAAGACATCTCTCGTGGACTTTGCCAGCGGTCATCTCTATTTTGGTCTGCACAAGACAGACACGGGATGGGTATTCCGTGAGTGGGCTCCCAATGCCACGGAGATATACCTCATAGGTGACTTCAACAATTGGAAAGAGACAACAAAATATAAAGCCAAGCGCATCAGGGGAACGGAAAACTGGGAACTGAAGTTGCCCGAAAGCGCTATGAAGCACGGCGACCTCTACAAGATGAGCGTGCACTGGGATGGCGGCAGCGGCGAGCGCATCCCTGCCTGGACTACCAGGGTGGTGCAGGATGAACAGACAAAGATATTCTCCGCTCAGGTGTGGGCTCCCGAGAATGAATACAAGTGGAAGAAGAAAACTTTCAAGCCCAACACTTCACCTCTTCTTATATATGAATGCCACATCGGAATGGCACAGGATGCAGAGAAGGTGGGCTCATATGACGAGTTTCGTGAGAACGTTTTGCCACGCATCATCAAGGACGGCTACAACTGCATACAGGTGATGGCCATACAGGAGCATCCTTACTATGGCAGTTTCGGTTATCATGTGAGCAGTTTCTTTGCCGCTTCGAGCCGGTTTGGCACTCCCGAACAACTGAAGCGCCTCATCGACGAGGCTCACGCAAACGGCATAGCAGTCATCATGGACCTCGTGCACTCGCACGCTGTGAAGAATGAGGTGGAAGGACTGGGCAATCTTTGTGGAGACCCCAACCAGTATTTCTATCCTGGTGACCGACACGAGCACAACCAGTGGGACAGTCTCTGCTTTGACTATGGCAAGAATCAGGTGATACATTTCCTGTTGTCCAACTGCCGCTACTGGCTCGAGGAATACAAGTTTGACGGTTTTCGCTTCGATGGCGTGACCTCTATGCTCTACTATAACCATGGACTCGGACAAGACTTTGGCAGTTATGCTGATTATTACAACGGAGCCGAGGACGACAATGCCATCTGCTATCTCACTCTTGCCAACAAACTCATACACGATGTCAACAAGAATGCCATCAGCATAGCCGAGGAGATGTCGGGCATGCCTGGTCTGGCCGTGAAATATGAAGACGGTGGCTACGGATTTGACTATCGTCTGGCAATGGGAATACCAGACTATTGGATAAAGACGATAAAGGAAAAGAAAGATGAGGACTGGGGAGTCTTCGACATGTACTGGAAACTCACCGACCGCCGTAGCGACGAGAAGACAATCTCCTATGTGGAGTCGCACGACCAGGCTCTCGTGGGTGACAAGACCGTGATATTCCGACTCGTAGACTCCGACATGTACTGGCATTTCAAGAAAGGTGACGAGAATGATGCCGTGCACCGTGGCATAGCCCTGCACAAGATGATAAGGATGATAACGGCTTCGACGATGAACGGCGGTTATCTCAACTTCATGGGCAACGAGTTTGGTCATCCCGAGTGGATAGACTTCCCGCGTGAAGGCAACGGCTGGAGTTATAAGTATGCGCGCCGCCAGTGGAACCTTGTAGACAACAAGGAACTGTGCTATCACTATCTCGGTGACTTCGACTCTGCTCTGATGCACCTCATCGGGGCAAGCAAGAAATTCCAGGCCACACCCGTGCAGGAGATATGGCACAATGATGGCGACCAGGTGATAGCCTATAGCCGTGGCGAACTGATATTCGTATTCAACTTCAGTCCGACACATTCTTTCACCGACTACGGATTCCTCGTCATGGCAGGCTCCTATAAGGTGATACTCAATACCGATGCCAAGGAGTTTGGCGGACAAGGACTCAACGACGACAGCGTGGAGCACCTCACAGCCTACGACAAACTCTATGCCGCCGATGGGAAGGAATGGCTGAAACTCTATCTGCCGGCACGCAGTGCCATGGTGCTGAAGAAAATATAAGAAGAAGGCAATGAGGAAGAGAAATCCCGCAAGAATACCGAATGTGATATGCACCATAATCTTCGGTGCATTCACATTTCTTTATCTATACTGTTTTCAAAGTGACATGCTTGCCTATGCACAATATGTGCTGGCTGAGGGTGCCACGACATATAACGCTCTTGTGGGCTCTCTGATCATCACTGTGGTGATGCTCTTGCTCAGTGCGCTGACGGCAAGTGTGCTGTCGAAGAATCTGTCTTATCTGTGCGTGCTCAGTCATGTGCCGTCAATACTCATATTGGCTGCGATAACCGACATCAATATCGTGCATGAAGGTGAGAAGAATGTGTTTGGCAACACATGGCTTGTCTCATTGCTCATCTTCATAGCCCTATTCATACTCAATAGTTTTTCCAGTAGGATATTCGTTGCCGACAGGGGAAAGAATGCCACTGTCAAGTGCGTGTGGATAAATCTTCTTCTGCTGTTTGTGTTTTCCCTCTATGCCGTGGCTTGCGGCAACACGTCAAAACTTGACCACTTGACGATAAGGAGTGAGCAAATGCTGGCGAAGGCGGAGTATGATAAGGTAAACGAAATGATGGCGCAGAGTAGTGTCAACACCTCGGAACTGACTGCCATCAAGGCTTTTTCTCTGGCAAATACTGAGCAGTTGGGAGAAAACTTCTTCCGCCCTTTCGTGACCCGCGAGTCATCAAGTCTGTTGCCTATGTATCCCGAAAAGATGCATATGTTTCCAGTAGACCGCATATATAAGGCTTTGGGCGGCATACCAACGCGTGGTCTTGCAGTGAGGCAATATCTTGACATCATGAATAGCCGTGGCACGCTGACATCTATGGGCAGAGACTATCTGCTCACGGCATGTCTGATGGATTGTGACCTGAAGTCGTTTGCTGCATACTGCAAGCAGTGGAACCGTCCTGCCGACAACATGCAGAAGAATTTCAGAGAGGCTATGGCTTTGTATACACGGCTTGGCTATGACACAATCTCTACTTATAAGAATGCCAAGACGGAGGAAAACCTTGACCGCTTCCTTGAGATAAAAAAAGAGCATCCCGACAAGACATTATGTGAAAATGTCCTTCGGGATGCTTATTCTGATACCTACTGGTTTTATTATTTCTTCACTTCCTCGAGAGCCTTCACCCAGTCGGTGTCGAGCGAGAAGTGAGTCAGGAAGTCGGGATTGTCGACGTATGCGTAGATGACATCCTTGTCCTGGTCGTTGTAGCGTGCATTCTCAAGAGTGGCGGTCTTGAATTTTGAGTCAACGAGTTCCTTTGCCTGAGGAGTTTTTGCGTCCTTGAGTTTCTTGAGATAGAGGGTCACATAATCTATCATGGCGCTAACCTGAGTGCCCAGTTCGTCCTCTGTCTCGTCTGAAGCCTGATACACCATATAGTATATGGCATCCCACTTGAAGGTGGCAATCTTTCGCACGTCAAGGTTGAGTGTCGTGTCATTCTTCACCTTCTGGTAATTGTCCATCAGGCTTTTCACTTCATTGAATATGTCTTGTGCTGATGCCTGGCATATGGCGAAGCAAAGTAGCACGAGTGTCATAAATGTCTTTTTCATATTCTTCTTTCTTATATATTTCTTTTAAGTGTTATCTCCTTGCTTATGCACTCAGGATATTCCTCCTTGTAGTGGCTGACCATGATGAGAGTCTTGTTCTTGCGCTGGCAGAAAGCGTCGATGATGTCCTTCACCTTCTTGCCGTTCTTCTCGTCAAGACCATGGAGTGGTTCGTCGAGGATCAGCAGTTCGGGGTCTTTCACGAAAGCACGTGCCAGAAGTACGAGTCGCTGTTCGCCGCTTGATATCTTGAGGAAGGTGCGGTGCTCGAGATGGTCTACGCCGAATATCTTCATCCAAAAGCGGCATGCGTCGAAGTCCTTTTCTGAGGGTTTGACGTAAAGTCCTACGGAGTCGTTTAATCCGCTTGCCACAATTTTTATGCACTCGATGTCCTTATTATAAGCACGGTGCATCTCCGGCGACACATATCCGATGTGCTTTTTTATCTCCCAGATGCTCTCGCCCGAACCGCGTTTGCGGTCAAACAAGGTGATGTCGCAGGCATAACTCTGAGGATTGTCTGCGCAGACGAGTGACAGCAGGGTGGACTTACCCGCACCATTCTTGCCGCTCAGAGCCCAGTGCTCGCCATTCAGCACAGTCCAGTTTACCTTGTCGAGAATGGTGCGCTTGCCATAGCCGATGCTGACATTGTCCATGACAGCCACCTTCTCGGTGTCGTATTCATTGTTCTTATGCGGCAATGCGATGATGGCATCCTTCTTCTCCTGTTCGAGAGATGCTTCCTGTGATGGTCTCGACAGATATTCATCGCGAGAAGTCTTCTGCACAAACTGCTCGCCGTCCATCTCCCACACGTGTGTGATGAAGTCTGGTATGTCGCTTCGCTTTGTCACCACGAGGATTATCTGCAGTTTGCCGTCAGATGAGAGCGACCTCAGCAGGTCTTCCAATTGATGGCGGGTCTCTTCGTCGAGTCCGATGAAGGGATTGTCCATGATGAGTATGCGTGGGTTGGAAAGAAGCATCTTTGCCAACTGAAACTTTCTCATCTCACCCGATGACAGCAGGATGATATATTTGTCGAGTAGGTGCTCCATGCAGAACATCTTGTAGATGTGCTGCTGAAACTGGCGTCTATCGGGAGTGTCTTCCTGATAGTTGTAGGCATCTTCCAACTGCTTGCCCACGGTAGGTGTCTCCTCGTCTATCTCCTGTTGGTTCCAGCGTTGCTGCAGATAGTAACTGCCATCATAACTGCCATAGGAGTCGCGGAAAGTGATATACTTTATGTTGTCGGAAACGAGTTTCGACGCATTCTCGCCAAAGTCATATGTCACCTGGTCGGGAAAGAGCGGGTGCTTGCCCGTAATCATGTCTACCAGTTTGGTCTTTCCACTACCGTTG
>CAVKNF010000127.1:0-7082 GCA_963657415.1 bacterium
GAATAACGGAGGAAAGAAAGCCGGTGTGGACCAAATACGGCAGAAGCAATATCTGGCGCCATTCCTGAGCGACGGGCGAAAGACTATAGGATTGGCTATAGAATTGGATGACTTGGGAAAAGGATTGCTGGATTGGGAAGAGGTGCTCGGCTAAAAGCAAACTTCTACTATTATCCATGTAATATATAAATAGGTGGGGATTTTGAGAACCTACCTATGCGTATAAGTACTGAGAGCAGTATGTTGCAGTCAGCTCTTTAGAGAGTAAAAATATCCTTCTTTGCGCAATTATTGCAGATGTAATTATTATCTTTGCAATAAATAATGTTCTACACATATTTATATACTATAATATAGGGATATAACAATATGGACAAGTTGGCAGGACTCAATCCCTTTGTAGTCGGAAGATACGTCTCTCCCGAATACTTTTGCGATCGTGAGGATGAAACGGCATTCTTGACCAAGCAAATAGAGAATGGACGCAACGTGGCGTTGATTTCTCCGAGACGTATGGGAAAGACGGGGCTCATACACCATTGTTTTCATCAAGAGAGTCTGAAGGCAGATTTTCACACCTTCTTTGTGGATATCTATGCCACCACCTCACTTGCGGAGTTTGTGTATCTGCTCGGCAAGGCCATCTATGAGGAACTGAAGCCCAAAGGCAAGGTATGGACAGAGAAGTTCTTTCAGATTATCAGTTCCCTTAGGGTAGGGTTCAAACTTGATGCCATGACAGGAGAGCCTGGTTTTGACATAAGTTTAGGTGATATAGAGACCCCGCAGACTACACTCGACGAAATCTTTGCCTACCTTGAAGATGCGGACAAGCCGTGTGTGGTAGCAATCGATGAATTTCAGCAGATAGGCAATTACGAGGAAAAAAACGTGGAGGCACTGTTGCGCACAAAGATACAGCAATGCCGGCAAACAGTGTTTGTCTTCGCCGGAAGCAAGCGCCACCTAATGAGCAATATGTTCAACTCTTCGTCAAAACCATTCTATCAGAGTGCCATATGCATGGGGTTGGACCCGATACCGATGCAGACATATGCTGACTTCGCAACAAGATTGTTTGAGAATAGAGGCAAGCATATCCAGCGTGAAGTGATAGAGAAATCATACCGGCTGTTTGATGGTTGCACTTGGTTTGTGCAGCTGATGATGAACGAACTTTTCTCTTTGACAAGAAATGATGGACTTTGCGACATGTCTCTGTTGGATGTTGCCGAGAATAATGTCATTCTCTCACAGGAAAGCAGTTACAAGGATCTGCTGTCACGTCTTGCCCCCAAGCAGAAACTCATCTTGCAGGCAATAGCCAAGGAGGGTGTTGCCCGAAATGTCACCTCCTCTTCCTTTATAAAGAAATATAACCTGCCGTCCACGAGTTCTGTGCAGAGTGCTGTAAAGGGGCTGCTTAAGAATGATGTCATCACGCAGGAAGATGATGCTTACAGAATATATGACTATTTCTTTTCCATCTGGTTGGCAGAAGATTATTAAGAGGATATATGATGCAGTGGACTGACCGTATACGACAGGTGAAGATATTGCTTATGACCGCGGCTATATTGATAGCTGTGGCGTCATTGGTAGTGTCGAGCATATTGACCCATGATCTGAAGACTCAGGAGCGCAACAAGATGGCGATATGGGCTGAGGCCATGCGGTCGCTCAACAATGCCGACGAGAATACCGACCTCAACCTCGTGCTGAAGATTATCGACACCAATGACCTCATTCCCATCGTGGTGATGGATAGCCATGGCAAGGTGCAGACATGTCGTAACATCAATGTCTCTGCATCCAACGAAGCAGACAGTCTGCGCTATCTCACAGACTTGGGACGCTACATGAAGAACAAGGGCAACAGCATACGCATCGTCATCGACGAGAAGCACCCCAAGGCCGAATATATCGATGTGTGCTATGACGACTCCCTGATGTTGAAGCGCCTGGTGGCATATCCGTTTGTGCAGTTGGGTGTAGTCCTGCTGATAGTCGTCATCGCCATATTCGCACTCCTTACATCAAAGAAAGCCGAACAAAACAAGGTGTGGGTGGGACTCTCCAAAGAGACCGCACACCAGTTGGGCACTCCCATCTCGAGTCTCATGGCATGGATGGAGGTGATGAAGGAGACCTATCCCGACGATGCCCTCATACCCGAGATGAACAAGGACGTGGAGCGCCTGCAACTCATTGCCGACCGCTTTTCCAAGATAGGCAGTCTGCCCGAACCAGTGCCGTCAAATCTCAATGACATGATGCGTCATGTGGTGGAGTATATGGGGCGGCGCATATCCAATAAGGTGCAGTTGGAATGCCATATGCCACAGCAACCGGTCATAGTGAAACTCAATGCGTCGCTTTTTGAGTGGGTGATAGAAAACCTTTGTAAGAATGCTGTGGATGCCATGGAGGGCAACGGTCGAATAGACATCACTGTGGACGACCAACCCGACATGGTGGCAATAGAGGTGGCAGACACAGGAAAGGGTATCGCAAGAAAGAATCTTCAGACCGTATTCCAACCAGGATACACCACCAAGAAGAGAGGGTGGGGACTTGGACTTTCGCTCGCCAAGCGCATCGTCGAAGAGTATCACCACGGCAAGATATGGGTAAAGAAATCCGAAATAGGTAAGGGTACAACCTTCCGCATAGAATTGAAAAAGTGAAAAAAAGAGCTTGCATGTTACCGAAAGTCAGAAATAATTCGTAACTTTGCAAGCCGAATATGTAGTGATATGACCTTTAATATAGACCTGAAAGAGCTGGAAGAAGAGTTTACTACCTTTCATTATGCTCTTGATGATGTGTTTTTTGAGTCATTTCCCTCGTCAAGTGTCAAAAAGGGAAATATGAGTTGTGAGTTGACAATCCGCAATGCGGGTGTCTTCTATGAACTTGATTTTCATGTGAGTGGCAAGGTGATAGTGCCCTGCGACCGCTGTCTTGACGACATGGAGCTTCCTGTCGATGCTGAATGCAAGCAGGTGGTGAAGTTTGGCGAGGAGGACTACGAGGATGACGAGCTGATAATCGTCAGCGAGGACAATCCTGTGATCGACGTGTCGTGGCTCATGCACGAGATAGTCGAACTCAATATTCCGATAAAGCACGTACATGCCGATGGCGAGTGCAATGCGGACATGTTGGGATATATTGCGGGAGATGACAGTGACCTCGAGGAGGGTAACTCTAAAGTAGGTAAAGATGTTGACCCACGATGGAGCAAACTCTCAGAGTTGATGGACAAAAATTAAAAACAACATAAAAATATAAGTAAAAATGGCACATCCTAAAAGAAGACAGTCGAAGACTCGTACACTTAAAAGAAGAACCCACGATAAGGCAGTAGCTCCAACATTGGCAGTATGCCCAGAGTGTGGCGCTTACTATGTTTACCACACGGTTTGTCCTACTTGTGGCTACTACCGTGGTAAGGTGGCTATCGTAAAGGAGCTTGCTGATTAATTCAGCACTCATGGCTTTGGAATACTTGAATAGAATTACTGGGGATGAGAATGTGAAGGCTATGCTATGGTAGCATCAGCCCTAATAGACTCGCCATCCTCAGTGTAGTTCTATTCAAGTATTTTTGTATATTACAAAAACGCATATTTAAGGTAATGGAAAAGATTAACGCGGTAATAACTGGTGTCGGCGGCTATGTGCCAGACTATATTCTTGACAATGAGGAACTGTCGCACATGGTGGAGACCAGTGACGAATGGATAATGGAGAGAATCGGCGTGAAGACACGCCACATACTGAAACCCGAGCAGGGCAAAGGTGTATCTTATCTTATGGAGCGCGCCGTGAGACAGTTGCTCGAAAAGACACAGGTGGATCCTGACACCATAGAGGCTGTCTACTGTGCCACCACCACTCCCGACTATCATTTCCCTTCTACAGCTTCCTTGCTCATCGGACGCTTAGGTCTGAAGAATGCCTTCGGCTTCGACATGGAGGCAGCATGTGCCGGATTTCTCTATGCCATGGAGGTGGGCGCAAGTCTTATCTGCAGTGGACGCTACAAGAGAATAATCGTTGTCGGCGGTGACCAGATGTCAAGCATGACCAACTATGAGGACCGCAACACATGTCCTATCTTCGGCGACGGTGCCGCTGCCGTGATGATGGAGGCTACAACGGAGAATGTGGGGCTCTTGGACAGCTATCTGCGTGTTGACGGCGAAGGATATGAAAATCTGCATATGGCAGCAGGCGGTTCGGCTCAGATGCCTACCTATCAGACCATCGACGAGCATCTGCACTGCGTATATCAGGAAGGTCGCACCGTGTTTAAGCACGCTGTGACAAAGATGAGCGATGCTGTGGAGACTATAGCCCAGCGCAACGGTCTTGACAAGGAGAACATCTCATGGCTCGTGCCTCATCAGGCCAACGTGCGCATAGAGAGCGCTGTGGCTCGCCGTCTGGGTCTTGACGAGAGTCAGGTGCTCATCAATATAGACCATATGGCAAATACTTCCGGTGGTACTCTTCCTCTGTGCTTGTGGGAGTTTGAACCTCAGCTCAAGAAGGGTGACAAGATTATCTTCACCGCCTTTGGTGCAGGTTTCTCATGGGGCGCAAGCTATATGATTTGGGGCTATGACGGTGCCAAGGAAGCAGCCAAGAGCCCAGCAGACTTCTACAAGGAAGGAACAATAAGCCGCGAAGAGTGGTACGCCAAGAGAAAGAAGAATGCATAAGGCAGGATTTGTAAATATCGTAGGCAATCCCAATGTGGGTAAGTCCACATTGATGAATCTGCTTGTAGGCGAGAGGATCAGCATAGCCACATTCAAGGCTCAGACCACCCGCCACAGGATAATGGGTATCGTCAATACTGACGACATGCAGATAGTGTTCTCTGACACACCAGGTGTGCTGAAGCCCAACTACAAGTTGCAGGAGTCGATGCTCGCTTTTTCTGAAAGCGCCCTCTCTGATGCAGACGTGTTGCTCTATGTCACCGATGTCGTGGAGACTCCCGAGAAGAACATGGAGTTTCTCGAAAAAGTGCAGAAGATGACCATCCCTGTGCTGCTGCTCATCAACAAGATAGACCAGACAGACCAGAATGGACTTGGCGCACTTGTGGACAAGTGGCACTCGCTGTTGCCCAATGCCGAGATATTGCCAATATCAGCACTCAATAAGTTTGGTGCCGACATCCTGCTCAACAGAATCAAGGAACTGCTCCCTGACTCGCCTCCATATTTCGACAAAGACCAGTTGACCGACAAGCCAGCGCGGTTCTTTGTGTCGGAGATAATACGCGAGAAGATACTCCTTTTCTATGACAAGGAGATACCCTATTCCGTGGAAGTCATCGTGGAGAGTTTCAAGGAAGAGCAGAATATCATCCGCATCTCGGCGGTGATATATGTGGAGCGCAATTCCCAGAAGGGAATCATCATAGGCCATCAGGGCGTGGCTCTGAAGAAGGTCAGCATGGAAGCGCGCAAAGCCCTCGAGAAGTTCTTCGGCAAGAAGATCTTCCTCGAGACCTTCGTAAAAGTAGACAAAGACTGGCGAAGCAATCAGCGAGAGCTTAACAACTTCGGATATAATCCAGAATAATATGAACAAAAAAGGAGCGACACATAATGTATCGCTCCTTTTTTTTGACCTATAAGCCGAAGTATGTGTTCTAAAAATGCTATGATATAGCCTACTCTAATTCACCTGCTATTGAGTCCTCTACTGGAGGCAGATAGTCACTTGCTTTTGAAGAGGAAATGACTCTTCGTCCCAATTTTGATTCCAATTGGTTTCGTGCTACCTTTGCCACGCTTCCTCCATCCTTTGCCACCTTCTTTTGTTGTGCAAAGCCTTTCGGATCTCGTTGTTTTGACAACTCCGTAGCGGATGCCTCAGCAAGCATATTGAGGGCTATCTCCATGTTGGTCATATTGTCACGTAGACTCTCTTTGTGCAGCCCCTTGTAACTTTTGTATTGCTTTGTGGTCATTCCGCTCCACTCCTTGGTGATGATGTCAGTGAGCGAAGCGTATTCCATACCTTTTTCAACTCCTGTCCTGTCCCATTCATCTGTCAACTCCTTGCGAACTTCAATGCTTTTGATGCGTTGCTTAATCCAATTGTCAGAATATCCCAACCGTTTGTAGTCCGTCATTGCCTGGTCGATGCTCAACTCAGGGTCTTGCATTTGGTCTAACCTTTGCGATGCTACCGTTGCCATCCATTGCTTGAATGGTTCGGCTTTTGGAGATGGGATAGATTGGATGATACGGAACAACAATGTTGTATCTGCTACATCCGTTTTGTACTTTTTCCCATCTTTTGGAGACACAAGTTTCAGTTGGTTACAGCCTGTAACCAACTCGTTGCCCTCCTTGAGCATTCTGTGCTTCAGTACCTTCCAATAATTCTTTGCGTGGTCGTAATCTGGTTGTTCGGTTAAAATGCTCACCACATCCACAACAGAAAAATACCATTTTCCTTGTTCGCTATCCCAGACAGTGCGGACTTTCTTGTCTTCAAAGAGTTTCAGACTTTCCTTCTTTACCATTTCATGCTTTCTTTATGACATTGCAAAGATAATGCTTTTGCGTTATATAATATCTTTTTGAAGAAATTATCGGCAAAGTATCAACTTGTTTTTTATCACTTAGCGAGATTTTTCAGCCTTTGGTGTTTGACGTGACAAACGTTTTCACTACCTTTGTAGTCAGTCTGCATAGACTTGAGGCAAAAGATTATGACAGCAGAAGAAATTCCTAAAGCCTGAGGGGGATATATAACCACGTACTTTGATCACGACAAGTTCAGCGAGGTGGTTGGGTCTTCTTTCTCGGTGAGGATGAAACTCGGGAGTAATTGGGAATTTGGAATGGAAATATAAAGTTCTTGAAATGGCACAAGGAAAACAGGTAAGAAATGGAAAGGCTTTTGAATATGCCTTGGCTATGGTCTATACGGAGAAACTACGCTCCGTAGGCATCAACGTGTCTATGCAGGAAGACAATAGTCTCTTGACAGCCAAAGGCTATTTCGAGGAATTTGCCGAAAAAGAACAATTGAGGTTTCGCGAAGCT
>CAVKNF010000128.1:0-3734 GCA_963657415.1 bacterium
CTTAAGAGGAATAAGGGTTGTATTTTTTGCGTCCGCTTGTAAAATTATTACACTTTTCTTCTTGCTTTAAGAAAATAGTTGTAACTTTGGCACATGCCTCAGCACACGCCGAGCCTTTTGTGGAATTTATCCTTGCAAGTAAGGAGGCGAGGGCGGGTAAAAGAGGCACGACATAATGAAAAAGGCGTTTACTTGACGCTTTGTTCTTGACGTTCCGAAACTTCGCAACTTTCATGTACAGTCACGAACATCGCAACGGTAGATGTCCTCGGGATGTGATATATTTCGCATCCCTTTACTGGTATAGCTTATTGCTTTAGGCGATGGGCTCGATGTCAGTATAGGGAGGAGTGTATACATATCGGCGTGGGCTTCGACGTTGCTCGTTCAACTGTACAGGGTAATGCGAAGACCTCGGAACGTGGAACGGGCAACAGGTAGGTTTCCACGCTTTTCTTTTTTATGGTCGGCATAAGAATTCTTTTAACTACTACTGACAAGTTAAAACGCCACAATCGGAAACCTTGAGGCAAGAGAGAGAAAGGAGTAAGCATGAGACAGTTTTACTTGACTGCGTGTAAGGCCTTTGTTCTGTTGGCGCTTTGTTGTGCGTGGAGCGACAAGGCAAAGGCTGCAAACATTGATACGGATGACTATATCACCATCAACGAGGTGACACTGGTGCCTGGCAGTAGCGACACTTACAAGGTGGTGGTGAGCCTGGTGGGATCACGCATCTACACCGCCTGCCAGATGGACATAGAGTTTCCACCTGGACTGGAACCGGTGCTGACTCGCAATATGTATGTACGAGTATGCAACGGCGATGATGACTTAGGACCCGATCATACAGTGGCTTCGAGTTATGGCAAGGTCGGCGAACATACTATGCGATTGTCTTGTTATTCGGGCGTAAACTTGGAGTACGCAGCCACTAGCGGCCAACTTCTCTACTTCAATGTCAAGGCTTCGGCTTACCTGAAGCCAGGCGACGTGACTCTGAAGGTGACCAACTGTGACTTTATCACGAAAGAGGATGCGCAGAAATATCATTGTAAGGAGCAGACGCTGACGCTTACCGCCAAGAGCGAGAGTTCGCTATCATTCACGGTGAGTGCCGACAGCCATTATGCCACGGGGGTATTCCCGTTCCCTGTTGCCACTCTGCCAGACGGCATGAAGGCTTATCGCGCCACAGGAATTGATGACTCTGGGGCATATGTAGTACTCAATGAGGTGGACAACCTGGCAGCCTATACACCTTATATATTATATAGCAAAGGTGGCTACACTGGCACACTGTCGGGCACGGTTGATGCCACGGGCTATGCCGAGACTGTGAGTGACGGTTGCCTCTATGGTGCCATTGCCGCACAAAAGCAGACCGACGGCTATGTGCTGCAGGACCAGGGTGATGGCGCCAAGTTTTATGCCATGGACGGTCAGGAATTCAACATCCCCGAAGGCAAGTGCTGGCTACAGGTAGAGAGTGAAAAGGCGTCTTCCGCTTTCTTCGGTCTTATCTTTGACGACACGCCCGCAGGTATCTCCTCTGCTGTTGCCACTACACCTGCCGCTAAGGCTATCTATACCCTCGATGGCATGCGCGTATCGGAGATGCAGCCTGGTCGCATATATGTTGTCGGCGGACAAAAGATACTAAAACTTAAACAATAAAAACCATACCTTATGAAAAAGTTATTATTACTATCAGTTTTCTTTTTCGTCAGTGTCGTGCATGCTTTGGCAGTGGATTATACTGACGCTAATGGTGTGACGTGGACATTCTCCACATATTATTATCTAAACAACGAATATTGCAGTGGAGCCGAGATAACTGCTGCCGCCAACTATGGTGACGAGGTGATTGTTCCTGATACTGTGTATGATGGCGGCAATAAGTATGCGGTGGCATCAATGACCAGCGTGTTTTATGGAAACAAGACTTTGAAGAAGGTTGTCTTGCCTACCACAGTGAAAAAACTGAGTAGCACATTCTATGAGTGTGGTAGCCTCACAGAGGTGGAAAATACGGCGCAAGTGGTTTATGTTGGAGGAAGCACTTTTCAAAGCACTTCCATTGAGAATGCCGATTTAAGTTCTTGTACATATGTTTCAAGTGATGCTTTCGAATATTGCAAAAGCTTGAAGTCTGTCAAATTGACTTCAGTATGTAAAGTTATTGGCACTTGGGCTTTTTATGGTTGTAACAATCTGACAGAGGTAGGTGATTTGTCGGGATGTGAGAAGATATATGGTTCCGCATTTTATAATACTTCCATAAAATCGGTAGACTTGTCTTCTTGCACTGCTATTGAGAATAGCGCTTTCAGTAATTGCACTTCGCTTGAAACAGTCGGAAATACTGAGAATGTGCAGAGTATAGGTAATAGTACGTTTAGCGGATGTCAGAACTTGAAGGCTATCGATCTGACAAATTGCCAGTATATAGGCTCAAGTGCTTTTTATAATTGCGCGTCACTTAAAGAAGTGGATTTAACTGCATGCAAGATATTGACGGAATCAATTCTTAGGGGTTGCTCAAAACTGACGAAGATTGTTGGACTGGAGAAATATACTGCTATACCAGCATACGCATTTTCTGGTTGCAAGAGTCTTACCACTGTTGACTTTCCATTGTGCACAAGTCTTGGAAACTCTTCATTCTCTAGTTGTACAAGCCTGACGTCTATTGAATTGCCATTGTGCACAAGTCTTGGGAACTCTTCTTTTTATGGTTGTACGAGCTTGAAATCTATAGATTTGCCGAAATGTGGCAGTCTTGAAGAAATGGCATTTAGGGATTGCGACAGTCTCGTTTCTATAAATATTCCGCTGGTTACAGCAATCCCTGCATATGCATTCTATAACTGCAAGAGTCTGCAACCATTGGATTTGTCAAAGTATACGAGTATAGGAAACTATGCATTCGCATACTGTCCGTATACAAGCGTTGACCTCTCATCTGTCACCTCTTTGGGATATAAAGCCTTCTACGGTTGCGAGATCTCTTCGGTGTCATTGCCCGAAACGCTGCAGACGATGGGCTATGACTGTTTTGACAAAGCCACATTGCTTGTGTTTAATGGCACCACACCTCCGACCTTGGTTGTAGACAACAGTTCATCACCACAACCAACCTTTAGTAGTCTGTCTATGTTTAAGGTTCCGGAGTCGGCGCTCAGCACATACAAGTCTGCTGATGTATGGAGCGGCTATGCTTCAAGAATCTTCTCGCTCAGTGATGAGTTTGATTATAACGACGTGACGACCACGGCGCAGGACAAGACCTCTGGACTGCAGATTGCTATTGGTCAGGAGAACTTGAACAAGGTGGTATCATTGAAAGCCAAGGGAACTATCAATAGCTATGACATCATGGTAATCAGAAACAAGATGCCTAATCTGCATTATCTCGACTTGTCGGAGGCAGATATCGTAGCCAATGACTATGAATACTATACGGGCTATCACACAGAAGACAGTATTGTTGGTGGCTGTGCTTTCCGCGATTTGTCTAAGCTTGTGACAGTGAAGTTACCCAATAGTGCGAAGGAGATTGCACAATATGCATTTAGAAGTTGCTCAAACTTGAAAGAAGTGACTTTCCCGACAAGTTTGATAAAGATAGGAAGTTCTGCTTTTTATTATTGTTCAAGCCTTAAAGATATAGTTTTGCCTTCGGGATTGGAAAGAATAGGGAGTTATACATTTAGTTATTGTTATGCTTTGAC
>CAVKNF010000128.1:3775-7014 GCA_963657415.1 bacterium
CATGTAGACTTTCCTCCAACCTTGAAATACATAGGCAGTTCCGCTTTTCAGGGCTGTAGTTCATTGAAAGATATAGAGCTGCCAGGACTGGAACAGATTGCCAGTGATGCTTTCTATAATTGTTCAGGACTGACAGAAGTTCGTGTGCCGAGCACTTTGACCAGTATTGGTGACGGGGCTTTTTCAAGTTGCAACAAACTGAAGGATGTGTACACATATACAATCGAGCCAGTAGACATTGTACAGAACACATTCTCCAACTACGCCACAGCCACACTCCACATCCCTACACAGAGCCGTGAAAACTATTACTGGAACACGGAGTGGAGCCAGTTTAGCCAGTTGGTGGACTTCGACGAACCATATTCCTACTTCTACTTGAACAAGGAGTACACGCTTAATGACCGCTTCGACGGCACACCTGACATCGACATCAATCCTGGCGGTGGCATCATCGTGCCAGAGGATGCTGACAAGGGAGACCAGGATGCTGACGACATTCACATTAAGGGCGACGGCAAGAACTGGGCGTCTATCATAGCCAATGCCAACCTCAATGCGAAGGGGCTCTACATAGACATCACCATTAAGGCCAACAAGTGGTATTTCTTCAGTTTCCCATTCAAGGTGAAGCGCACCGACATCTCTTGTGGCAACAATGCGAAGTTCATCTTCCGCACCTACGATGGTGGCATACGTGCCGAGAAGGGCAGTGGCGGATGGATAGAGATAGAAGACAGCGAGGAATATCTGAAGCCATTTAAGGGCTACATCTTCCAGGCATCTCTCGACTGCACTCTGAGCGTAAAGATAGAAAAGAGCGAGTTTGGCAAACTGCCTAATATAGACGTAGACACCTCTCTCGATATCCACGCTTCTGACAACGAGCAGAATGCCAGCTGGAACTTCGTGGGCAACCCGTTCACGGCATGGTATGACATCAACGACATGGGATATGACTGTCCGATAACAAGATGGAATAGCGACACCAACGCTTATGAGGCTGTGCGCCCAGGCGATGACGACGCTTACCTGCACCCATTCGAGGCATTCTTCGTGCAGCGTCCTGACGACAATGGCGATATAAACTTCGGTGGAGACAACCGTATGACCCAGACTGGTAAGGAAAAGAGGGAATCAGAAAAGCAGCAGAGGGCAAGAGTGACAGGAAGATTTGATGTCAAGCGTCAGATAATAAACCTCACTCTGAGCGACGGCACCACTACAGACAAGACACGCGTGGTATTCAATCCCGAGAAGGAAAACTCTTATGAGAAAGACTGCGACGCAGCTAAGTTTGAGGGTTCTTCATCTGTAGAACTCTACACTCTGGAGGCTAAGGCTGGCAAACTCGCCATCAACGAGCGTCCTGAGGGAAGCGTACAGATGGGTTATCGCGCTGACAAGTCTGGTGAATACACCATCTCTGCTCTGCGAATGGACCGTCCTGTATTGTTGCGCGACAATGTCCTGCAGACAACCTATGACCTCACACAGGGCGACTACCGCTTCTCTACCGATGCAGGACAGTTTGACAACCGCTTCATGCTTATCGTAGACAATAGCGCTACTGGCATAGGTGACATCGTAAGCGCCACTGGCGTCAACGTGAAACCTACAGACTGCGGTATAAACATCAGTGACCTGCAGGGCAAGACTCTGCGTGTATACAACGTCAGCGGAGCACTCTTTGCCACACGCAATATCGACGGATTCCTCAATCTGTCAAAGGGTGTTTACCTCGTGGAGGTTGACGGTATGAAGGCTAAGTTTATGGTAAAATAATTTAGGTTACACCATATGATGAATCTAAAACGAATACTGATGGCATGGTTGCTGCTCCTCGTGGGCGGCACCATGCTCTCGGTGTCGGCACAAGATGACTACAATCCCACTAACCCTCCCGAACCAAGTCTGAAGCTCAAGGTAAGTGTGACGTCAAGCAACGGATATGCATCGGGCAGTGGCACCTATCTCACGGGAACAGCAGTAAGGATAAGTACATCGGCATATAATGAGAACTACACGTTCTCTTACTGGACTCTCAACGGAGAGAAATACAGCGAAGAAAAGTCGTTCACTTACACCGTGGAGGACCGCAACGTAAACTTCGTGGCTGTCTATGACTACACTCCTGTAAATCCCAGCGAACCCAAGACGCCTGACACTTATCGCATCTATCTGAGTGCCAACGACACCAACGGATGCTCCTTCAACCGCACCAACGGAGCCAAGGCGAAAGCCAATACGTATGTCACGCTGACGGTATACCCGAGTCAGGGATATAAGTTTAAGGGATGGTTTCTCAACGATGTAAAGCAGAGCGACGCACTCACCTTCAACTACATGATGCCTGCATCAGACATTTCCTTTGAGGCGAAGTTGGTGTATGATCCCGATAGCCCCGACGAACCAGAGAGTGACGGCAGTCAGTCGGGAAACATTTCTAAGAACCTGAAGGGAGATGTCAATGGCGATGGTGATGCCGACACTGCCGATGCCGTTCTGATAATCAACCACTATGTGGACGGAACTACCGACAAACTCAGCACCTCATCAGCCGATGTCAATGGCGACAGTGCCATCGATACAGCCGATGCCGTGAAGATAATAAGCACATATGTAAACAACGAATAGATAGTATGAAAAGAAAAGAATACGTAAAACCAAGCATACAAAGCATATCTGTCTCGTCTGTCAGCATGCTTGCCGACAGCGACACTAACAGAATCAGCATTTCTTCCAGCAAGGCTGACACCAGCAAGTCAGTACTCGCGCCATGTGGCAACGCGGATATCGATGAAGACGAGCTGGACTTTTAGTGGTGACGAACAAGTCTTCGTGACCGATATTACAACCTTTACACATAAGAAAAATCAGCGAAAAGGAGAACTTTCTCTTGCTTTTCGCTGATTTTTAAAACCTCTCTCTTGGATTTCTTATGATAAACGTTTATCTTTGCGGACATATTATAAATACCCATAATCAATGAGTTACGCAAATATAATAGGAAGAGGCAAGGAGATCGAAGTACTTGAAAGAATATACAAGTCCAAGAAGTCTGAATTTGTTGCTATTTACGGACGCAGGCGAGTCGGTAAATCGTATCTTGTAAGCGAATGCTTTGGGAAGAAAATCCTGTTCAAGGCAGTAGGAACCTATATGAAAGATGGTGATAAGGATAATGAAACCTATCGTCAGCTTCAGCTTGCCCATTTTCATGATTCTCTCGTTATAGC
>CAVKNF010000129.1:0-6859 GCA_963657415.1 bacterium
CTGCAGCGGGCTTAACGAGCACCCTGTCTGCCAATGGTTTAATGTTCATAGTCTATATTTTATGTTTTTATTGGCTCTCCATGGAGCCCTTGTTTATCACTTTTGCCTGATTATCCAGACACCCTGCTTTATTCCAAAAGCGTGCCAACGATATCATGCGTGACAATTTGACACGACAGACATGACAAACGACTGCCATATTATGACATACAACAATGGAGGCTGTCCGCATTAATCGGTCAACCTCCATTGTCATATTAATTATGGTGGGTGGCAAAAACTTAAGATCAAGCCTTCTCCTCGGTCTTCTTCTCAGCCTTTGGCTTTGCCATGCGGGTGCGTGGCTTCTTCGCAGGTTCGCCATTCTGCTCCTTCAACTGGGCTATAGTGGACTCAAGTTTCTGGAGTCTTGTGTGGAGGCGCTCTATCTCTGAGTCCTTCATCTCGATCTCGTCACCTTGGTTCTTTATAGCTGTCAGCAGAGAGTTGAGTTGCTCGTTGTCGAGATCATCAGGGTAGAGGCTGTTGACTCTTGAGATGAAGTCGCCGAGGATATTCATGTAGTTGGTGAAGGCATCAAACGGACTGCTGTAGATGCCGCGGTTAACTCCGAGCACAGAATGCTTGGTAGTCATAAAGCGGAAGTTGTCGCTTGCCTGCAGATAGTCCCAGTCCTGATTGATACGCGGATCATTGGCTATTCTCACGCGGTCAGCAATGCCATAAAGTTTGTTGAATGCCTCACGCTGCAGGTCATTACCGAGCAATGAAGAAGTGTCACGCTCCTCATCATTCCAGCTCACAGCATCAGGCACATCGATGGTGCCGACGCTCTTCACCTTCTGGCAAATCTCTGAAGGAGTGGAGAATGACACACCACGGTTCTTTGCACATGCAGGCAGAGCACGGAGAAACTCCAGGATGTTGCTCGACAATGGTTGAGCCACGCCGATGGCAGAGAGTTCCATGAAGATGTTATACACCTGTCCGTCATCTCCCGAGTCAGCTATCTTATTAATATATGTGTCGGCAAAGAGCGGATAGCCCTCCCATGAAGAGTTATTGAAGCGGAGTGAGATGTCATCCGACAAGTTGACGTCACGCATCAGCAACTTCAGTTTGGGAGCATAAGCGCAACTATATACATAATGTGGCGACTTCCATCCGAGCACCTGCTTTGCGCCCTCGGTCAGCATACCGCAAAATCCCATGTTGCTTGCCTGCTCACCTATCTCGTCGCTATAGATGAGTGAAGAGTTGCGCAGCACTACAGGTTTCTTGCCAAAATACTCGGCTATCTTGTCGCGCTGCTTCTTCACGTCAGCCTTGAAACTGTCGGCATTTACCAATGATGACAAACCATGCGAATATGGTTCGGCGAGGAATTCCACGCAGCCTGTCTCGTTCAACTGTTGCAAGAGGTCAAGCACCTGAGGAGCGTGAACCTCAAGCTGTTCCATACCTACGCCCGAGATAGAGAATGCCACTTTGAAGAATCCCTTATGCTCACGGCACATATCGAGCAGAGCTGACAGAGCCGGCACATAACTGCGCTCAGCCATGAAGTTGATGTTGCGCTCGTTCTCGTAGTCGTCATAGTAATAATGGTCAGTACCAATGTCGAAGAAGCGATAGCGTTTCAGGTGAGTTATCTGGTGTATCTCAAAATAAAGACAAATTGTTTTCATATCGTTAGTTCTTTTATAGTTTATCGGTTAATGAGTCGGTCATAGCACTTGCGTATTCTCAAGCCCACTTTCTCCCATGTGATGCCATCCACTTCTTTAAGTCCTTCTTCTTGCAGATAATGGTGCAGGGCATCGTTGGTGCAGATGGAGTATATGGCATCTGCCATGGCATTGATATCCCAGTAGTCCACCTTTATCACATTGGTGAGAATCTCTCCGCATCCGCTCTGCTTGGATATTATGGAAGGACATCCACACTGCATGGCTTCGAGAGGTGCTATACCAAACGGTTCGCTTACGGAAGGCATGACGAATACGTCGGAGTTCTTGTAGCACTCATACACCTGCTTGCCACGCTGAAATCCAGGGAAGTGAAATCTGTCGGCTATGCCTCGCTGCGCTGCAAGTTTTATCATCGCCTCCATCATATCGCCCGAACCAGCCATGCAGAAGCGCACATTCTTCGTACGCTGGAGCACGGAAGCAGCAGCTTCTACGAAATACTCCGGACCTTTCTGCATAGTGATACG
The DNA here is from genome assembly GCA_963657415.1 of bacterium. Classification (GTDB taxonomy): domain Bacteria; phylum Bacteroidota; class Bacteroidia; order Bacteroidales; family Bacteroidaceae; genus Prevotella. The sequence goes on from CAVKNF010000129.1 coordinate 2,219, forward strand.
TCCGAGATATGTCACCACCTTCTCCTTCGGATTCTTGTGTGGCTGGATAGCCTTTATCTCGTCACTCAACGGATATACGGCATTGTGCATGGCTACGCACTTGCGCGGATCCTGACCATAGTTGTTGATTACCGTCTGACGAGTATGTTCCGACACACACATGATGCAGTCGGCATTGTCCATACCGTCCTTTTCTATCCTGTAGACAGTAGGATTAACCTTACCACGCGAGCGGTCAAAGTCCGTGGCATGCACATGGATGCAGAGAGGTTTTCCGCTCACCTGCTTGGCATGTATGCCGGCAGGATAGGTCAGCCAGTCGTGAGCATGAATGATGTCAAACTCCTCTGTGCGGGCAACCACACCCGCTATGATAGAGAAATTATTTATCTCCTGCTGCAGATTGTCTGGATAGCCGCCGGCAAAGTTGAGGCATCCCATATAGTCGACTCCAAGATTATTGAAGTCTGCGTAGATATGGTCACGATAGCGGTAGTAGTCTTCTGCCGTATGGCCCACCATATGGTCCTTTATCTGGTCATACTGCACATCGCGCCATGCCACAGGCACCTGACTCATATTTATTATCTTGAGGAATTTCTCCTCGTTTCCTGTAGGCTTAGGCATACAAAACATCGTTTCCACATCACCCTGCAGGCTCAGTCCCTTGGTTATGCCATAGGAAGCGACAGCCAGACCACCATATATCTTAGGAGGAAACTCCCAACCGAACATCAGTACTTTCATATTTTCTGCTCCTCCTTATTATTTATTATAGAATGACATTTTCTCCATTAATCGTATAGTGCGTAATATCTCAGCCACATTCATGGCAAACGATAGTGCTCCCCTACCCTTAAACGGCGGATTGCCGTCGAAGAGTTCCGGTATGGTGCCGATGGTGTGGAAATAGAGTTCGTCCTCATAACCGATCATCTGTCGCTGGATGAAACTCAAGCGCGTGTGCTTGTATATCTTCAGGCAAGCCTCCATATAGAAACCTCCGAGCCAAGGCCATGCCGTGCCCTGATGATAAGCATAGTCACGCTGCACCTGTGGTCCTGCATATACGGGATTGTAAGCGCCGCTCTTTGGCGACAACGAGCGCAGACCTCGCGGTGTGAGGAGCTCGCGTGTGCAGATGTCGAGCACCTTCTTCTGCTGCGGCAAGTCGAGCGGAGAATAGCTGAATGCCACGGCAAATATCTGGTTAGGACGCACTTCCCATGAAGCGTCCTTGCCGTCTACATAGTCATAGAGATAGCCATATTCATTGAGGAATGTGTCGACAAACGACTTGCGGCACTGTTCGGCTTCCTCACTGAGTTTGTCGGCACGTGCGTTGTCATCCATATTGCGCGACATATTCTCGGCAAACTTCAGAGCATTATACCACAAAGCATTGAATTCCACAATGTAACCCGAGCGTGGCACTATAGGCTGTCCCCACTGGTTGGTGGAGTTCATCCATGTGCATGGCTTGTCCTTGCCGTTGCTATAGACAAGTCCGTTGACATCAACATGCAGGTTAGGATGCTTGTCGTCAAGGACATAGTCTATGATGTCGTTGACCACCTTGCCGTACTTTTCTATCTGCTTTTCCGAACCCACCTCGCGGGCATACTGCTGTATGGCCCATATTGCCCACAAAAGCACATCGGGCTGCTCCATCTCGTAGATCTTCACCGAGAGAGGTTTGCCGGCTATGAACTCATAGATGCCACGCACGGCGGTGTCCATGACGATTTCGAAATAGTCGGTCTCGCCTATGGATATGGTCAGTCCGGGCAGAGCGATAAATGTGTCGCGGGCGCGAACCTTAAACCAAGGATAGCCTGCCAGAATATAGCGTTCTGTGTCGGACACTCTGTTGTGAAACTGGTGAGCGGCATTTACCAGACAATGGTAGAAGCTGTCGCGCAGCGTGCGCTCGTTGACCTCTTCGTCGAAAAGTTTCTTCAGCGTGGAAGTCTTTATATTCTTCACGCCTGCGGCAAAGACTATCGACTCACCCTTCTTTATCGGCATCTCAAAATATCCCGGCACATAGAGATCCTCATTGCTGGCATAGCCACGCTCCTTCTCTTTTCTGTACTCAAGACCGCGATACCAGTCTGGTGTAAAGATAAAATCATTCTTCTTGCTGAATTGCATGTAGAGGTCAGGATATCCCGCATACATGCAAGTCTTGATGCCATTTTCTATCTGCGAGTATTCTCTGCTGGCAGCACCGTTCTCGTGAGTAAACTGGCGCACGCTGCGGAATGCCAAGAACGGACGGAAACGCAGTGTTGTGGCGGAATGCGCGTCAAGGAGCGTATATCTTATAAGGACGCGGTTTTCATAATGCTGGAAAACCATTTCCTTCTGGAGTACTACTCCACCGACACGATAGATGGTAGTGGGAACCCGCTGACAGTCAAACTCGCGGATATATTTATGACCATTAGGATAGAATACATCACCCTGATAGTTATGGACGGCAAGATTGAATTCTGCTCCGTGCTGCACCACCGTAGTGTCGAGCGACGACAGGAGAACATGGTTCTCGTCGTCAAGTTCCGGAACTGGAACAACCAGTAGTCCATGGTATTTGCGGGTGTTGCAGTCAACGACAGTAGAGCACGAGTAGGCACCCGAGCGGTTGGTTCTGAGAACCTCCCTGCGGAGTGACTCGTCAAGATTTGTCATCAATGCTCTTTCGAATTTCAAATAAGCCATAGGCGATATGTTAGTTTTGTTTTAGGATTGTAGTTTATCGATACACAGCCACACTTGTCGCTACAAATGTGATTGCGTAGGTAAAATTACAATTTTTAATGGAATGAGCAAAGAAAAATATAATAAAATTGTGATAAATCTCACTTTATCACAATTGTCTTATGTCAAGAATTGCATAATTGCTGCAACTTTCTTGTCCATTGGCATCATGGCGTCTATCCAATGTATAGTAAAACCACGTCGCTCCATACCTCTAAACCATGTCATCTGGCGCTTGGCAAACTGATGGATAGCTATCTCCAGTGAGCGAAACATCTCGTCGTATGAAAGTTTGCCGATGCAGTATTCTGTCACATATTTATACTCAAGACCATAATAGATCAAGTCTTCAGCCTTCACTCCACTATCGAGGATCCCCTGTATCTCTTCCACCATGCCGCAGTCAAGGCGCTTCTTGAGGCGCGAGGTTATCTTGCGTCGGCGCTCATCACGGTCGATGTCTATGCCGATTATCAGCGAGTCTATGGCGGGGCGCTCCCTCTTTGGCAACGGGTTGTGCAGGTTATAGGTCTCTATCTCTATGGCTCGTATGGCGCGCTGGGCAGTGTCGACATCCGTCTGATTGTGCATATTGGAGCCCGTCTTTGACTTCAGCGCCATGAGCATGGCGGTGAGTTCCTCCAGGCTCTTGCCTGCCAGGTCTGCACGCAATGCCTCATTTTGGGGCACGGGCGACAGGCTGTAGCCTTTCAGCACAGACTCGAGATAAAGACCTGTACCTCCGCAGAGTATGGGCCATGCGCCACGCTGGCGTATGTCGTCATATGCTTTGTGGAAATCTTCCTGATACTGGAAAAGGTTGTATTTCGTGCCCGCGTCACATATATCTATAAGGTGGTATGGCACATCACCATAATCGCCCAAGTCCTTACCCGTGCCGATATCCATCTTGCGATATACCTGGCGCGAGTCGGCAGAGATAATCTCGCCTCCTATGGCCTTGGCAAGGTTGACGGCTACGTCAGTCTTGCCCGAAGCCGTGGGTCCGAGAATGGTGATCATCTTCTTTTCCATACAAGACGATATAGGTGGGGTCTATAAGGTGTACGCCAGACTGAGATATTACAGTTTGACTTCCGTGTCGTCAAACATGTCTGCCACTGGCAACTGACGGCTTATGACAGCATTGAAACTCACGATAGTCTCTGAGCGCGACAGTCCCAATGGCTGCAGTTTGTCATGGATGATGGTGAGCAGATGGTGGTTGTTTCGTGCATATATCTTTATGAACATGTCGAAAGAACCTGTGGTGTAATGACACTCCACCACCTCGGGAATCTTGCGCAACTCGTCCACGACACGGTCGAAATGCGAAGGGTCCTGCAGATATAGCCCTATGTAGGCACAAGTCTCAAATCCCAATGCCTCGGGAGCTATCACAAACTGGCTTCCTTTCAATATGCCATTTTGCTGCAACTTCTGCATTCGCTGGTGAATGGCAGCGCCACTCACATTACACAATCTTGCTACTTCAAGAAAAGGCACACGAGCATCCTGTGCCACCAAACGGAGAATCTTCTTGTCGAGCTCGTCAATGTTACTGTTTAGCATGATAGTTATTCTTTATGATGCAAAGTTAATGCAAAAAAACCACATTTACAAACAGATAATAAAGAATTAGCATTGGTTAATATTCAGAATGGTTGCTTTGGATTGAGGTCGAAAGGAAGCAATGGATCCTCATTATCACCATTAAAGCGGTCGAAGTCGGAAACATACGAGCGGTCTTGGATGAGTTTATATTTCTCGTATTCACCATACGCCTTAGCTCTTGCTTCCTCTTGTGATACCGTTCCAGCCGAAGAGTTTGCCTCGTAGTCCATTGTTGCAAGAAACTGCGATAGGCGTTTGCGCCAATCC
>CAVKNF010000130.1:0-6659 GCA_963657415.1 bacterium
GCCAGAGGGTTCTACAGGCAAGTATGCCATGGTGGGATTCCGCGTTGACAACACCCTGAGCGAGAGCGGCACCGTGAGCCGCGGTATCTGCGAAAACGACGAGAAAACACATCACTTGACATCAGTAGTAGAGCGCACAAAGATAGAGCGTCACGACGGAGTGGTGCAGTATCTCGATGAAGAGGGCAAATGGGTGAGCATCCCTGACACTACACCTGTGTCGATGAACTTCTGGGGATTCACTCCCGACTACTTCTCTTACTCTGAGGAGTATTTCAAGGAATTCCTCTCTGATCCAAAGAACCAGGCTAACCCTAAGGCAGAGTTCTTCATCCCATTGATGGTAGACAAACTCATCAAGGAGGGCAAGGCTACATGCGAGGTGCTTGACACCACATCAAAGTGGTTTGGCGTGACTTATCCGGAAGACAGACCAGAGGTTGTAGCAAAGTTGGCAAAGCTCCATGAGAATGGTCAGTATCCTAACAAGTTGTTTTAATTTATAGGAACAAGTTGTTTTAATACACATGAATATAGACATATTAGATAAGGAGCAGTTAACGCTGCTCCTTTCTTTTCTTTCTGAAATTAAGCGCGCAGTGGTGATAGCCCACAAGAGTCCCGATGGTGATGCCTTGGGTTCGTGTCTCTCGTGGGCAGGTTTTCTTCGTAGCCAATATGGCATTGACGCCACAGTTGTGGTGCCTGATGCCTATCCTGATTTCCTTCATTGGTTGCCCGACAACCAGACGGTGGTGAGATATGACAAGAAGGAAGAGGAGGTGAAGAGTCTGCTTAACGAGGCTGACTACATCTTCTGTCTTGACATGAACACCCCCAGTCGTGTCGGTGACATGGCGGAATTGCTCAGTTCGTCGAAGGCAAAGAAGATAATGATAGACCATCATCTCGACCCTTCTATGGAGACCGTTCTCACCATTTCACATCCCGAGATGTGCTCCACATGCGAACTCGTATTCCGCATAGTGTGGCAGTTGGGAAAGTTTGATGCCATGGACAGCAAGTGGGCTACCCAGGTCTATTGCGGCATGATGACCGACACTGGCGGCTTTACTTTCAACTCTACACGTCCCGAGATATTCTTCATCATCAGCAACCTTCTTACCAAGGGCATCGACAAGGACAAGATCTACCGCAACGTATTCAATAACTACTCGTCATGGGCAATACGTCTGCGCGGATACATCATGGCACAGAAACTCAATGTCCTCGATGACCTGCACGCATCCTATTACGCCATATCAAGGATGGATATGGATGAATATCATTTCATTAAAGGAGATGCTGAAGGATTGGTGAACATTCCGTTGACTATCAAGGGAATGAAACTGTCAATATCCTTGCGCGAGGATGACCGCAACGATAATGTCGTATGGGTGAGTCTACGCTCTGTCGACGACTTCCCTGCCAATGAGGTGGCAGAGAAATTCTTCAATGGAGGCGGTCACCTCAATGCTGCCGGCGGACGCCTTGACTGTTCGCTTGATGAAGCATGCAAGATTGCACGCAAGGCCATAGCAGCTTATTCCGAGCAGTTAAAAAAATAAAAACAAACTGCCAAGACTCTTAATTACATAAGGACTACTTAAGGTTGTTGCTCATTTTTCCGTACCTTTGCACGGAATATGAATATCAATTAAAAGATGAGAAAAGTATTTGCCGTAGCATTTGCATGCCTGTTTATGGGGCTTTCATTCGTTTCTTGTAGCGATACAGAGACATATGCAGACAAGAAGAAAAAGGAAAATGCAGCCATAAATGCATACATTGCTAACCACAATGTGAATGTCATTTCAGAGGAGACCTTTGCAGCCAATGGCTACAAGACCGACGTTTCCAAGAATGAGTTCGTACTCTTCCGTAGCAATGGAATATATCTGCAGATAGTGAGAGAAGGTTGTGGTGAGAAGTTGAAGAATGGTGAGACCTCTGACGTGCTTTGCCGTTTCACAGAGCGCAACCTTATGGGCGACTCCATACAGCTTTCCAATGACCTGCTTTATTATGCTGCCGTACCGGAAAAGATGTCCGTGACAAACACGTCAGGCACATTCACCGGTTCATTCTACACCGACCAGAGCCTTATGTATTCCGCTTATTCCAGCGCATCCGTACCTTCAGGCTGGCTCTATCCGCTCACATATGTCAACCTCGGCAGACCTGCCAAGGAGGGTGAAGAGATAGCAAAGATAAATGTCATAGTGCCATCTTCACAAGGTCAGTACTATGCATCCATGAATACATACCCATGCCTTTACACTCTGACATATCAGAGGGGCATTTAATTAGGTAACTGATAACTCTAACTTATACATTATTGATTATGTCGTTGATAAAGTCCATTTCCGGCATCCGCGGTACTATTGGAGGCCGCACCGGTGACACGCTCAATCCGTTGGATATAGTAAAGTTCACCACTGCTTATGCAACATTCATCCGCAAGAGCGGACATTCGCAGAGCAACACCATCGTCGTTGGTCGTGATGCCCGCATCTCTGGTGAGATGGTGAAGAATGTAGTCTGTGGCACCCTGATGGGTGTAGGCTATGATGTCGTAAACATAGGACTTGCGTCAACACCTACCACTGAACTGGCTGTGACGATGAATAATGCCGCAGGAGGTATCATCATAACAGCAAGCCATAATCCCCGCCACTGGAATGCCCTCAAACTCCTTAATGAGAAAGGCGAATTCCTCACGGCTGCCGACGGTGCTGAGGTGCTGGCTATAGCAGAGAAAGAGGATTTCGAATATGCCGATGTAGACCATCTGGGCAAATATACCGAAGATGACACTCTCGACGACCGTCACATAGACGCTGTGATGTCGCTCAAACTTGTAGATGCTGAGGCTATCAAGAATGCTCACTTCAAGGTGGCAGTAGACTCTATCAACTCTGTAGGAGGAATAATATTGCCGAAACTTCTTGACAGACTCGGTGTGGAGTATACATTCCTCAATGGTGAAGCAAATGGCGACTTCGCCCACAATCCCGAACCATTGGAGAAGAATCTCACTGGCATCATGGATCTCGTGAAGGGCGGTGGCTATGACATGGGCATCGTGGTAGACCCTGATGTAGACCGTCTTGCCTTCATATGCGAGGACGGTCAGATGTTTGGTGAGGAGTACACCCTCGTCAGCGTGGCAGACTATGTGCTCTCTCATACGCCGGGAAATACTGTCAGCAACCTCTCTTCCACACGCGCATTGAGAGACGTCACGGCAAAGCACGGCGGAGTCTATACTGCCTCTGCCGTAGGCGAGGTGAACGTGACGACAAAGATGAAGGAGGTCGGAGCCGTTATCGGTGGCGAAGGCAATGGTGGAGTAATCTATCCTGAAAGCCACTACGGACGTGATGCTCTCGTGGGTATTGCACTCTTCCTTTCCTCTTTAGCACAAAAGAAGGTGACCGTGAGCCAGTTACGTGCCACATATCCCAACTACTTCATAGCAAAGAACCGCATAGACCTGAAGCCTGGCACCGACATCGATGCCATCCTTGCCAAGGTGAAGGAGATGTATAAGGACGAACAGGTCAACGACATCGACGGTGTGAAGATAGACTTCCCTGACAAGTGGGTGCATCTCCGCAAGTCAAACACCGAACCGATTATCCGTGTCTACAGCGAAGCCTCATCCATGGAGGATGCTGACGAACTGGGCAAGAAGATAATGTCGGTAGTCAACGCAATGATTTAACGATACATTAAGATAATGACTAATCTTTTGATTTCATTTATGCAGATAGGGGTGGACGGCAACATTCACCAGATCTTGAAAGACAAGTTCGTAGAGGGCAATGCCTTCTTCATGTCTTTGGTAGCCTTCGCCCTTATCTTCGGACTTGCCTTCTGCATAGAACGCATCATCTATCTCTCCCTTTCGGAGATCAACGCACGTAAATTTGTCAAGGAGATAGACGATCTTGTCAGCAATGATGACATCGAAGGAGCAAAGGAAAAATCACGCAACACAGTAGGCCCTGTAGCAAGCATCAGCTATCAGGGTCTGCTTCGTATTGACGAGAAACTGGAAGACATCGACCGCAGTATGGAGTCGTGCGCCAACGTGCAGCTGTCGTTGCTCGAGAAGGGTTCGGCATGGATAAAACTCTTCATCGCCATAGCCCCTTCCTTAGGTTTCCTCGGCACTGTCATCGGCATGGTGATGGCATTTGAAAACATCGAGAATGCCGGTGACATCAGTCCTACCATCGTGGCGGAAGGTATGAAGGTGGCACTTATCACCACCATCTTCGGAATTATTGTTGCCATCATCCTCCAGCTCTTCTATAATTACATCCTCACAAAGATAGACCGCCTGACGATGCAGATGGAGGAGAGTGCCGTGTCTGTGCTTGACTCCATAAGCAAATACAAGAAGCGCAAGGCTTATAACACGACAGTATAAAAGTGGGTTCTATTAAAATCCCCACTGCAAAGTAAGATTCTCTTTTTTATCTTTAGGAATTATGGATTTTGTTGATGTCGTTCTCTGGATAATGTATGTCACATTCGCTGTGTCTATAGCGGGTGTGGTGTGGTCTACCTATCGGAGAAACCGCCGAGGTGCAGGCCGTCTGTCAGTGCAGAATGGCATTCGTGTGCGAGTACTCAACATCTCCGTCTGGTTGGCGCTGGCCATATTTGTAGTGCTGGCATTTGTCATCGGCGACGGCAGCACCGTTGATGCCATCGTCATCACGCTCTTTCTTACGCTTGCCGTAGCATTGGTCATCACTTGTTGGTCCTTTATTAGAAGAAAATGAAACTGCGCAGAGGAAAGAATGAAGTGCCGGGGTTGAACACAACCTCTACAGCAGACATATCCTTTATGTTTCTGATATTCTTTCTTGTCACCACCTCCATGTTTGTCGACAAGGGCGTGATGCGCAAACTCCCGCCCAAGGAGAAGGAGAAGCAGGAACAGAAAGACCTCGCTGTGGACAAAAAGAATATCATGACGTTGAAACTTGATGCCAACGGCAATCTGTCGGTAAACGACTCTGCCGTGACCATTAACAATCTCAGTGGCATGCTGTCAGACTTTATTCTGAGGAGAGGCAAGGAGCATATCATCACCATAGAGTCGGATGCCAACTGCAAATATGACGCTTATTTCCATGTGCAGAATGAACTGGCTAAAGCATATCAGACGGCACGCGAGACCATAGCCAAGAGAGATTACGGCAGGTCGATGTCGCAGTTGACAAGCAATGACCGCGAAAATGTCTTGGAGAAATGTCCGCAGCGCGTGGCGGAAAACTATAACGAAGGAGAATAAGGACTATGAAACTGAAACGTCATGACCATTCCGTACCGGAACTTAATATGGCAGCCATGCCTGACCTCATCTTCACCGTGCTGTTCTTCTTCATGATAGTGACACACATGCGCGAGAATACCGTGCAGGTGAAATATGACCAGCCAGAGGGCACAAGCCTGCAAAAGGTGGGACACAAGAATTCCGTCATTGACATCTACATCGGTAAAGACTACAAGAGCGGACAATATCGGGTGCAGATCAACAACGACATTGTGCCCCTTGACGACCTTGCCGCGCAACTGACCAAGGCTCGTGGTAAGGTTTCTTCCGACGGTATGGAGTATCTATGCGCATCCATTCAGGCAGACAAGGACACCCCTATGAGCATCATCAATAAGGTGAAGTCTGCTCTCAGGTCTGCACATATACTAAAGGTAAATTATTCAGCAAAAGACAATGAAACAATACTTAAACCTTCTCGACAGAATCCTCACTGAGGGAGTGACCAAGACTGACCGCACGGGCACAGGCACCAAGAGCGTGTTTGGTCATCAGATGCGGTTCAATATGGCAGACGGATTCCCATTGCTCACGACAAAGAAACTCCATCTGAAGTCTATCATCCACGAACTCCTATGGTTTCTTGCGGGCGACACCAATGTGAAATACCTGCAGGATAATGGCGTGCGCATCTGGAATGAGTGGGCTGACGAGAATGGCGAACTCGGTCCTGTCTATGGACATCAGTGGCGCTCATGGCCCGACTATAAAGGTGGCACGATAGATCAGATAGCCAATGTCGTGGACCTCATAAAGCATCATCCCGACTCGCGCCGCATGGTGGTGAGCGCTTGGAATCCTGCCGAGATCGAAGAGATGGCATTGCCGCCATGCCATTGCCTGTTTCAGTTTTATGTTGCCGACGGCAAACTGTCGTTGCAACTCTACCAGCGTTCTGCCGACACCTTCCTCGGCGTGCCGTTCAACATCGCCTCCTACGCCCTGCTCCTGCAGATGATGGCGCAGGTGACAGGACTTGAGCCAGGAGAGTTTATACATACCACGGGCGACACGCATCTCTATCTCAATCACATAGAGCAGGCTCGACTCCAACTTACGCGAGAGCCACGTCCATTGCCCCGCATGATTATCAATCCCGACGTGAAGTCCATCTTCGATTTCAAATACGAGGACTTCCAACTCGAAGGCTATGACCCTCATCCGCACATTAAGGCCACCGTCTCAGTATAACAAACCAGCCATAACTTTCTCATGGCATGATGACAAACCAATCGCAGCTGACTAACTTTTACTTCGCCAAACTTATATTTAGTTAAATACAAGTTTGGCGAAAGAAAATATAAGT
>CAVKNF010000131.1:0-1276 GCA_963657415.1 bacterium
AGAAAGCATATGGTTTCCCTGTTTGGACGCGGGTTCGACTCCCGCCAGCTCCACTATCACAACGTAATTTCGGCTGAACCGTAGCAGCGGTGATGACGCTCGTCATAGATGACGCAGAACTGTCCTGGGGCTACGCCATGTATGCGGGCAGAGGAATGCACCTTGTATATTCCTGTGCCGAGGTTTTCTATCACGGCATGATAATAGTCGGACGTGTGACGTATCTTGAAGGTGATGTCTGTCTTGTGATCTTCACCGAATACCATTGGCATGGTAAGCCAATGCATGTCGTGCACAAGGAATTCATCACTGTAGGCATCATCGGGATTATATCCGTTGGAGACATATAGCGTGTTGGTGGCTATGTCCTTCTTTATCACAAACCACGGACCACCACCAAAACCCAATCCCTTGCGCTGACCGATGGTGTGAAACCACAACCCTTTGTGCTCACCTATCTTCTTTCCTGTCTCAAGTTCGATAACTGGACCGGGATTCTCTCCGAGATAGCGGCGTATGTAGTCGTTATAGTTTATTTTTCCAAGAAAACAGATACCCTGTGAGTCCTTACGCTTGGCATTGACGAGATTCTCACGCAAGGCAATGTCACGCACCTCTTCCTTCATCATCCTGCCTATGGGGAAGATGGCTTTCTTCAGCTGCCAGTCATATATCTGTGCAAGGAAATCGGTTTGGTCTTTCACTGGGTCGGGGCTTGTGCACAGCCACTTGCGTCCCTCGCCGTCTGTCTCTGTGCAGGCATAATGACCTGTGGCAATGAGGTCATACTCCTTGCCACGCTTCTCATAGAAAGCGCCAAACTTTATCAGACGGTTGCACATCACGTCAGGATTGGGAGTAAATCCAGCACGCACCTTATCCATGGTGTAACGGGTCACATTTTCCCAATACTCCTTATGGCAGTCCACGACCTCCAGTTTCAGTCCATAGCGGTGGGCAATGGATGTACACATCTCGAGGTCTTCCTCTGAAGAGCAGTCCCACTCCTCCTTCTCCTCCGGACCTATCTTTATGTAGAAACAGTCGGGCTTCAGACCTTGCGAGCACAACACATGCACCACCACGGCCGAGTCTACGCCTCCCGACAGCAAGACACATATTTTCTTGTCCTTCAGATTATCCATATTTGAAATGTTATCCGTCATATTCGTCTCGTCATTTGCATATGCCATAAGGCGCTTAGGAGGTACAACGCCCTCGCTGTACCATAATATATTAGAACAAATGGTACGGCGAGGGCGCCGTACCTCCTATT
>CAVKNF010000131.1:1296-6643 GCA_963657415.1 bacterium
GGTACGGCGAGGGCGCCGTACCTCCTATTTAGAATGGGGCTCTATATTTTCCTTCCTCGTTGTCCTCGAGCATTGACAGATAGGACTGATAGCGCGAGAGGGCTATGTAGTGGTCGTCCAATGCTTTGAGTACAGCGCAACCTGGTTCGTGCGTATGGGTGCAGTTGTTAAAACGGCAATCCTTGGAGAAATGAAATATCTCCTTGAAATAGCTCGTCACCTCCTCGGGTTTTATATCAAACGTACCGAATCCCTTGATGCCTGGCGTGTCAATAATGGCACCCCACTTGCCCATCGGGGCAAACTCCAGCATCTCAGAAAAAGTCGTGGTGTGCATACCCGTGTTGTGGGCATCAGAGATATCTGCCGTGCGCAATTGCGCTCCAGGTATCAACCTATTGATAAGAGTAGACTTCCCCACTCCACTGTTGCCGCTGAGCAGCGTTATCTTGTCGACCAGCAACGGCAGAAGTTCATCCGTGCCGTCACCCTTCTCGGCAGATATCGCCACGCACTTGTAGCCAATGGTTTCGTAGAGATGCATTATCGCTTCCTGCACATGCATCTCCCCCTCGCTGAGCAAGTCGGTCTTGTTAAACACAAGCACCACGGGCACAGAGTATGCCTCGGCAGATGCAAGGAAACGGTCCACAAAGTTGAGTGATGTCTCAGGATAGTTTACCGTCACCACAAGACAAGCCTGATCCACGTTGGCGGCTATGATATGGCTCTGTTTGGAAAGGTTTTGTGAGCGCCGCACAATGTAGTTGCGACGCTCCTCTATATCGGTGATAAATGCCGTACCCTCCTGATTGGGCAGTATCGTCACACGGTCACCCACTGCCACAGGATTGGTACTGCGTATGCCTTTCAGGCGGAAATTGCCCTTGACCTTGCAGTCTATGGTATTTCCGTCATCAGTCTTTACCGTATACCAATATCCGGTGTTCTTTACGACAAGTCCTTTCAAACTGTTTCTCCTAAAGAGTCATTATCTCCTTGTTCTTTGCCTCAAGCAACTCGTCGATCTTCTTGATATACTTATCGTGCACCTTCTGCAGATCAGCCTCAGCGTCCTTCTCAAGATCTTCCGACAGACCGTCCTTTACGGCTTTCTTCAGAGTATCCTTTACTTCCGCGCGGATGTTTCTCACTGTCACCTTAGCTTTCTCTCCACTCTTCGCACATTGCTTCACGAGGTCGCGACGGCGCTCCTCCGTAGGCTGTGGTATACCGAGACGCACAATCTCGCCGTTGTTCTCAGGAGTTATGCCGACATCAGAATCCATGATGGCCTTCTCTATGTCGCGTATCATCTTCTTGTCCCAAGGTTTTATGGCTATGGTGCGTGCATCTGGGCACGACACATTTGCCACCTGATTCAAAGGAACTTTCGATCCGTAGCTTTCCACACGCACTCCGTCGAGTATGGCCACATTGGCACGTCCTGCTCTCACGCGGGCCAGCTGCTCGTCGAGGAACATTACGCTCATCTCCATTTTCTCGCCGGCTTCACTAAGTGTAGCTTTTACATCTATCATATCTATAAATATCGTTTTTATGGTTTTACGCAAAGTTAGGCATTATGTTCCAATCCCGCAAATGATTTACTGTAATTTTCGGCTTTGCGTCTCATAATGGTGCTTGCGGAATTCATTGGGCGACATACCGAGGTGTGCCTTGACATATTTTCCGAAGAAGGATATGTTGGGAAAACCCATCCTGTTGGCTATCTCTTTGACCGAGAGCGTGGAGTTCTTCAGATAGTGTGTTATCTCCTCCACCACAGCCGACTGTATGAAGTCGTTGGCCGACTTGCCACTCATCTCCTTGCACACATGAGAGAGATATTTTGAGGAGATAAAGAGTTTTTCGGCATAATAGTAGACAGGTTGGTGCTTGATGTCTTCCTCGCGCAGGAGTTCCATGAATTTAGTAAACAGCACCTGTCCCTGTGGCGAGCGCACTGGTTTCATGACTTCCAGATTATCCGATTTCTCTTTCTCTACCTGGCGTACACAAAATGAAAGCAGCACTATCTGGAGAATACTGCGGAGCATCTCTTCGCGAAATGGATTTTCCTTGTATGCAAGCAGCGAACGCACTATCTCCATGAAGTGCCAACCCATGAGCATACGTCTATTGTCAGTCTCGTCATCAAGTTCGGGCGGCATCACCACATGTTCCTTGTTCACATATACGGCTCTGTTCCATATGTCCATATTGGAACTCAGAAGCGACTGGATGATGCGGTCGGTGAGACACAGCACTGTGAATTTAAAGTCAGGACTGACGAGGATGTTGTCTACCAGGGCACCCGTAGGACAGATGACAGCTGCGCCCTCACCCACCACATAATGGTTGCCATTGACATCGAGTTCCATCTTTCCCTTGTTGCATACACAGATGACATTCACCTCTGATTTCTTAGTATACAGCGTCGGCAAAGACTCCAACTCCTCGATAAACAATATGTCGCTATCGAGATAGTCAACGGGAATCTTACCCATTCCATTCTTCTCAAACTCGCTAAAAAGTTCTTGTATGTCCTTTTTGTTCATAATGCCGCAATATGTATTTGTACTATTCTACGGCAAAATTACTATTTATCTACAAAGATAAAGCATAAAAGTAGAAGAAAAGTGTTCTTATATACACTTATTGTACAATTACGATGAAATTATGAACATATTTCGTCAGAGCACCTTTGCCACCATATTGGTCAAATCGACAAAATCCTGCACGGAGAGTTGTTCAGGACGCTTGGTCATCATGTCTTGCGCGAAGAACTCCGGTGAGGGTGTGTTGTCTGCACCAAACAACTGTCGCAAGGACACGCGGAGCATCTTGCGGCGCTGGTTGAATGTTGCCTTTACGACACGCTTAAAGAGTTGTTCGTCGCAACCTAACGACTGAGTTTTATTGCGCGTCATCCTTATCACGGCCGACTTCACCTTTGGTGGAGGATTAAACACATTCTCGTCTACCGTAAAGAGATATTCACAATCATACCACGCCTGGATGAGCACCGACAATATGCCGTAAGCCTTGTTGCCCGGTTCGGAGGCTATGCGCAGTGCCACCTCACGTTGTATCATTCCCGTACAACATGGTATTAGGTCGCGGTTGTCAATCATCTTGAAGAATATCTGCGACGAGATGTCATAGGGATAGTTGCCCGTCAGCACAAACGGTTTGCCGTCGAAGGCTGTCGCCAAATCCATCTTCAGGAAATCCGCGCCAATCACCTCGAGGTCGGGATAGTGCTCACCAAGATAAGCCACACTCTCGCGGTCTATCTCCACCACCTTGAGCGGGCGTGGCTTGGGAATGAGATACTGAGTCATGACTCCCATGCCCGGTCCCACTTCGAGGACAGGCACCTCAGGATAGGCATCCACCGTGTCGGCTATGGCACGGGCTATACCGAGGTCAACGAGAAAGTGCTGGCCGAGATTCTTCTTCGGCGTCACGAGTCCCGCATTTGCATGATGTGCCGCACCGCCATTGCCCGCACGACCTGATTTACTGCCGCCACGACCCTTGGCCTGGCTCCATGTCTTCTGAGTTATCTTGTCTTTGTATCCCATATCTTCTAATATGCGACAAAATTACCATAATAGTATGAAAAAAGCAAATAAACCTTTGCCTTTTCAGTGTTTTTGGATACCTTTGTGCTACATATAACACAGACAAACGACATTTCCCATCAACATGACAATAGGAATAATATTGGCTATGGAGAAGGAACTCCAGCAGCTCCTTCCTCTGCTCACGAGTCTTAAAGAGAAGACCATCCACGGCAAGAAGTTCTACATCGGTTCGCTCGACAGCGACCGTCAACTCGTCATCCAGCAGTGTGGCATCGGCAAGGTCAACGCCGCCATCGGCGCTGTGGAGATGATAGACAATTTCCACCCTTCGTGCATAGTGTCGAGCGGTGTGGCGGGCGGTGCCACGACTAAGGTGCCGCGTCTGCACGTGGTGGCAAGCACAGAGGTGGTTTACCATGATGTATACTGCTTTACCGACAATGCCTACGGACAGATACAGGGCTTGCCAGCACGTTTTGCCAGCGACAGCCGTATGGTGAAGACGGCTTCTGCTATCGACAATGTCACCACAGGTCTGATAGCCTCTGGCGACTGGTTTGTCGACACAAAGCAGAAGGCAGGCGAGATACTCGACCACTTCCCCGACACCCTCGCCATCGACATGGAGAGCGGAGCCATAGCCCACACATGCCATGTATATGGAGTGCCGTTCATCTCTTTCCGCATCATCAGCGACATACCGCTCGACAGCGACAAGGGCGAACAGTATTTCGATTTCTGGGACCGCATAGCAGAGGGCAGTTTCAATGTCTTGCACAAGTTCCTCTCTAATCTTACATTATAATATAATATATGTAATCATGAAAAAGATAGCATCATTCACCATCAACCACGAGCGTCTGCTCCGTGGCATATACGTTTCACGCAAGGACTATGTAGGCAATGAAGTGATAACGACTTTCGACATACGCATGAAGGAACCTAACCGCGAACCGGTGCTCGGCGCTCCCGAACTGCACACCATAGAGCACCTGGCGGCGACATTCCTGCGCAATGACGAGGAGTGGAAGGACAAAGTCATCTACTGGGGACCGATGGGGTGCCAGACGGGCAACTATCTGTTGATGAAGGGCGACTTGCAGTCACGCGACATCCTCAACCTGATGAAGCGCACATTCCGCTTCATAGCCACCTACGAGGGCGAGGTGCCAGGCGCTACCCCACGCGACTGCGGCAACTGTCTGCTCATGAATCTGCCAATGGCGCGCTATGAAGCAAAGCGCTATCTCGAACTCCTCGACAATATCACCGAGGCAAACCTCGTCTATCCTGAGGATGATTGAAAATCCTTGTTTTATATGGTGGGTTCTATAAATTGCCTTTGATAAACTTTTTGGATTTTAGACGAGCAGATTTTATTTTCTTTCTGAGGAGTATAGCGGGCTATACGACTGAAGAAGAAAGTAAAAGATGCCGGATAAAAGCAAAAAGGACACAAAGAGTGTCTGCCTAAAATACAAATTTAATAATGCGTGGAATTTATAGAACACGCCATATGTCTAAAAGTGTCACCTTGTAGTCATATCATGTGTCGAAAAGTGTAAGATTTCGACGAAATGATGTGTCAAAACGTGTAAGATATGGAAAGAAAGTTATATAAACAACTCGTAGCATGGAAGAATGACAAACATCACAAACCAATTATTCTCAACGGCGTAAGACAATGCGGAAAGACTTACATCCTCAAGGAATTTGGCAAGAAGGAATTTCAGAGCCTTGCCTATATCAGTTGT
>CAVKNF010000132.1:0-6625 GCA_963657415.1 bacterium
GCAGTTTGTAGAACACGTTCTTGAGCAAGTCAAGTTCGTCGCGCTCTATGTTTTCTTTGTTGTCGGCAATTTCTTTCAGGCGATCAATAACCTCCTGCTTGGAAGTGTAGATCCTTTTAGTTTCTTGAGAGTCCATTATTTCAGGTTTAAGTATATTCAATTGTGTGTGCTTATGCACATTATAGGGTACAAAGGTAATAAAAATATTTCTACTGCCTAATCTTTTGGGAGTTTTTTTCTATAGCAGGTTCTTGTGTCTCAGTATATACCATGAACCGACCGCTGTTATGATGGATATCACTATGGCTATGATGAATCCCAAGGAACTTGTCTCCAGACCGTTGATGAGGTTCATGCCAAAGGCGGATGTGATGAGGGTAGGGAACATCAGGATGATGGTCACGGATGTCAGCGTACGCATCACCGTATTCATGTTGTTGTTGATGATTCCCTGATAGGTGTCCATCGTGGACTCCAGGATGTGGGCATAGATATTTGTGGTCTCGCGTGCCTGGTTCATCTCGATGTTGACATCTTCGATGAGGTCGGCATCAAGTTCGTCCACCTGCAACTTAAACTTCAGTTTTGCCAACAGGTTTTCGTTGCCACGGATGGAAGTCTGGAAATATGTCAGCGAGTCCTGCAGACGTGAGAGTCCGATGAGGCTCTCGTTGTTCACTCCCTGGTCGAGATTTTGCTTTGCCTTGTCTATGAGGGTGGAAATCTGCTTCAAGCGCTTCAGATACCACACAGCGGAACTAAGGAACAGACGGAATATCATGTCGACATAGTCGGTAAAACCGTCGGCGCGCTTCTGCTGATAGGACACGAAGTCTATCATCATGTTAGTCTCGTGGAAACAGATGGTGATGGTGACGTCGCGCTTGTGGATGATACCAAGCGGCACTGTGGTGTAGGGCGTGCGCGAACGCACCTCCTTGACATAAGGTATACGGAGGATGATGAGCATCCAACCGTCGTCATACTCATAACGTGCACGCTCATCGGTATCCGATACGTCGGAGATGAAGTAGTCGGGCAGTTGGTATTTCTCTTCTATCTCGCGCTGTTCCTCTTCCGAAGGACATGTCACCTGAACCCAGCAGTTGGGTTCCCATTCCGGTATCTGCTTAAGGCAGCCGTTGGTATTCCAATAAGTTTTCATTTTCTGTTAAACCTCCATGATAATTAGGACGGGAGGCATAACAGCCTCACGCCTAAAAGTTCATATTTTCCGCGTGGTAATCGTCCATTTCTTTGTTGATATTGATAATCCGACTGCAAAAGTACGAATAAAAAACGAGTTAAGGAAATCCTACTTTATAAAATATGGTTACAAAATGATGTTTTGCATGAGCGTAATTATATGTTATGAGCGAAACATAATCGTACGAGTAGTCAATGCGCCCCTATATATATATTAAATAAGGAGAGAATAGTAACTGTTCAGCAATACTTACGCCCTGAAGGGGCAGCTAAATTAAATAACAAGGGAAATAATTCAGCTGCCCTTACAGGGCGCAAGATAGTTGTGTATGCTACTACCCAGGGTGTTACCCTGGGCTAAGTTTATCTGCCCTTACAGGGCGTAGCGATATTATTTCGCTGGCACTTCCTCGAGAGTCTTCACGAGTAGAGTCCAAAACTTAGGCATGGTGCTGATCTGACAACGCTCCTTGGCTGTGTGGGGGCTTTCGAGTGTCGGACCGAAGCTCACGATGTCGAGACCAGGATACTTGCTCAGGATGACAGAGCACTCCAGTCCGGCGTGTACGACAGATACTGAAGGTTTGTTGCCAAACTCGCGCTCATATATGTTCTCCATAATCTTTATCATCTCTGAGTTAGGATTTGGATCCCATCCGCTGTAACTGCCGCCGAGTTCCACCTTCATGCCAGCCATAGAGAAGCAACTCTCCAGAGATGAAGAGATAAATTCCTTCTGGCTCTCTGAGGCTGAGCGTGCGAGAATCTGTATTCTTGCCTTGCCGCCCTCGATGTCGATGATGGCGAGGTTGCTTGATGTCTCCACGATTGTAGGGATGCTCGGGATATATCTCATCACACCGTTATGGCAAGCATAGATAGCGTCGACGAGGTTGTCCTGTATCTCTTCAGGCACTTGAGTGGCAGGAGTTTCCACTTCCTCTACGACCACGCTGATGTGGTTTTCGATGCCGGCAAACTCATTGTTGAATGTCTCTTCCCAAGTCTTGGCAGCCTCTTTCACTGACTCTACGTTCTCCTGTGGCAAGGTCACCACTACGCTACCCTCGAAAGGAATGGCGTTGCGCATGTTGCCACAATGCCATGAAGCCAGACGAGCCTCGTCGCTGCAGATGATGTCTTCCACCACGCGCACGAGGAGTTTGTTGGCGTTGGCGCGACCAAGGCAAATCTCTATGCCCGAGTGACCGCCCTTGAGACCCTTTACGGTAATCTTGAGAGCCACATCCTGAGCGTCGGTCTCCACCTCTTTATATTGCATAGTGGCAGTCACGTCGATGCCGCCCGCAGAACCGATCACCATCTCACCCTCGTTCTCAGTGTCGAGGTTGAGGAGTATCTCGCCGTGGAGTTCACCCTCAGGCAGACCGTTGGCACCCACCATACTTGTTTCCTCGTCGGCAGTGATGAGAGCCTCCACAGGACCATGCTTGATGTCCTTAGACTCCATGATGGCCATGATGGCAGCCACGCCCATACCGTCGTCAGAACCCAGAGTGGTGTTGTTGGCATATACCCAGTCGCCCTCGATATGTGTCTCGATAGGGTCAGTCTCGAAATTATGGTTGGAGGTGAGAGCCTTCTGAGGCACCATGTCCATGTGCGCCTGGAGGATTACTCCCTTCTTGTTTTCCATTCCCGGTGTGGCAGGCTTGCGCATCACCACGTTGCCGGCAGGGTCGAGGAATGCCTCTACACCTGCATTCTTTGCAAACTCCAGCAAGAACTGCTGTACTTTCTCGAGATGTCCCGATGGACGGGGCACCTGTGTGAGTGCATCGAAATTCTTCCAGATGCACTCTGGCTTAAGATTCTTGATTGTGCTCATATCTTTTTCCTAATGATAGACTTATCCATGCATATATTCCGAGCAACACGACGAGCAAAGTCTGCATCGTGTGCACTATCAGTACGAAGTAGAGGGCGTCGGTGTCGGCAATGCCATAGAGGATGAGCATTGTCTTTACGGCGAAATGCCACGGACCGGCACCGTTGGGCGTGGGTACTATGACGGCTATCGACCCCACGATGAATGTCACCAGGGCGCACATGATGCCGAGGTGGGATGTGGACTCAAAGCAGAAGAATGTCAGATAGTAATGTATGAAATAGCTGACCCATATGCCGAGCGTGAGTGAGATGAATAGCGGCATGTTCTTCACTTTTCTGAGCGAACCGATACCTTCGAGCATACCCTTGGCGGTGGACTTCACTTTGTCGAGCAGAGCCATCTTTCGCATGAGGACATAGAGGAGCGCCAGTGCCGCTATGCCACAGATGCCTGTCACCAAGTAACCTTCATAAGAGAAACCATGGAGCATCTTGGAGAAATTGGTGTCGGTGCGGTCGAAGAACTTGTCAAAGACGGTGATCTGTGACAGTATGACCATGGCCGTGATGGACAATAGCAGGAGAGAATCGATGACGCGCTCTGTCACCACCGTGCCCAAGGCTTTGGGGAACGATACTCCGTCCTGGCGTTTCAATACAATGCAACGTGAGAACTCGCCAACTCGTGGTATGAGCAGGCTGAGGGCATAACTGATGAAGATGGAATTGACGCAAGTGGAATATCTTGGGCGCTCGCCTACGGGTTCGAGGCTCAGTCGCCATCTCCATCCGCGGAAAGCCTGCGCCGTGATGCCGAAAGGCATGGAGGCAATCATCCACCACCAGTTCATTTCCTCAAGCATGACGTGCTTGACTGCAAGGAAGTCGAAATCCCTGTACATCCAGAACAATATCGCTCCGCCGAGCAAGAGCGACAATGCTATATTGGAAATGTCTCTTATCGTTTTCTTCAATTCCGTTATATCCTCATGAGTATTGTTATCAACTACAAAGTTATGAATATATCTTCGGATAGCCAAAAAAATGTTCTCTCAATATGTTCGTCAAGTTTGGCTTTTTTCTCTATTTTCACTAACTTTGCACAAACAAGAAACCCTCATGCTGCACATACGCTGTAAGAACAATTCGTTGACCAAGGAGGTAGCCTCCGGTACAACACTGTTGGAGATACTGAAATCTTGTCCGGAACTCACCTTTAAGTATCCTGTCGTTTCGGCAAAAGTCAATAACGTGTCAGAAGGTCTGCTCTTCAAGGTCTATCAAAATCGTGACGTGGAGTTTGTCGACATCAGCGACCCTTCGGGAATGCGTGCCTACATCCGCTCATTGAGTTTTATCCTCTATAAAGCCACGCAGGATGTGTTTCGTGGCAGCAGGGTATACATAGAGCACCCCATATCTCATGGCTGCTATTGTAATTTCCGTAAAGCAGACGGTTCGTCGCCGACCGAGGAAGATGTGGCGAAGATAAGGAAGAGGATGCAGGAGATAGTGGATGCAGACATTCCTTTCCATAGAATAGAGGCCACGACGGAAGATGCCGTGAAGGTGTTTCGCGACAGCGGTTTTGCCGACAAGGTGAAGTTACTCAATACTATCGGAAGCCTATACAGCGACTACTACACCCTCGACGGTCTGGCTGACAATTTCTATGGTTGCCTGGCACCTTCCACAGGATACATCAAACTCTTCGGACTGGAGAAATACGGCAACGGACTACTGTTGCTCGCCCCCGACCATCGCGACCCGTCAAAGTTGGCCACCCTTGTGCCGCAGCCAAACACCTTTGATATCTTTACCGAGAATCTGAAGTGGAACATCATCATGCGCCTGTCGAATGTGGGAGATGTCAACAAATTTATCCAGAAAGGTCACGCTTCGGAACTCATACAAGTGTCGGAAGCCCTGCAGGAGAAGAAGATAGTGCAGATAGCAGAGGAGATAAACCGCCGCTCGCGACAGGAGGAGAATCCATGCAAGGTGGTGCTCATCACGGGTCCGTCATCGTCGGGAAAGACCACATTCTGTAAACGACTGTCGGTGCAGTTGCTCGCTTGCGGAATACGTCCGATATCATTCTCTACTGACGACTACTTCGTAAACCGTGTGGACACTCCGCTGTTGCCCAACGGCGAATATGACTTCGACAATATCAAGGCTGTGGATGCCGAACTGATGTCGGAACATCTGTCAAAACTCATAGCGGGTGAAACGGTGGAGGTGCCGGAATATAATTTCTCTACCGGCAAGCGTGAATACAACGGCAAGCGCTTGCGTCTTGACGACAACAAGGTGCTCTTGATAGAAGGTATACATGCCCTCAATCCAATGTTGACGTCGCAAGTGCCCGACAATGTGAAGTTTAAGATTTTTGTTTCCACACTTACAAGCGTTTCCCTTGACTCCCACAACTGCATATCACCTTATGACATCCGTCTGTTGCGCCGCATCATCCGCGACTACAATAAGGGAGCATTTTCCGCGCAGGAAACCATCAAGCAGTGGAAGAATGTCTGCGAGGCAGAGGACAACTGGATTAACCCTTACCAGGAGAATGCCGACATGATGTTTAATTCGGCGTTGAACATAGAGATAGCCGTATTGCGCAATCATGCTGAACCCATCTTGTCGAGTGTGCCGCGCAACTGTCCCGAATATTCCGAGGTGCACCGCCTGAAGAAGTTTATCCACTACTTCGTGCCCGTGAGCGACAAGGAGATTCCCCCGACATCAATCATGCGAGAGTTTGTCGGCGGTTCGGTCTTCAAATATTGACACTTGGGACTATGAAAAAACGCACGTACGTGCGTTGACCGTTTCACGTACGTGCGTTGGCTGATGAACGTACGTGCGTTGGCTGATGAACGTACGTGTGTTGGATTGTGCACGTATATGACAAAAACGCGAAAACATTTGGCGATTCCGAAAAATAGTTGTAGATTCGCAAACTAATCAATGTAAGACAAAGCAAGCAGTATGGAGCAAGATTATAAGAGAATACCCTACGGTCGGTCTGATTTTGTCTCAATTATCGAGCAGAATAATTATTATGTTGACAAGACGATGTACTTGCCAATGTTGGAGGATGAGGCTTTCAACCTCTTCTTCATCCGCCCGCGCCGCTTTGGCAAGAGCCTCTTCTTGAGTATGCTTCATGCCTATTACGACTGTTTGACGAAAGATAAGTTTCAGGACTGGTTTGGCAACCTATGGATAGGTCAGCACCCCACGTCCTTGCAGGGTAGGTATCAGATATTACACCTCGACTTCTCACAGATAGGCGGCGACATCGAGCATCTGGAGGAGAAATTCAACTTCTATTTAGGTGTGGAACTTGATGGTTTCATACGCGACTATCGCGCCTATTATTCCGAGGAATTGTATCAGAAAGTCAATGCCACCCAAGATGCCACGGGCAAGCTCGCTCTTATCCAGAGTGAGGCGAGGTCAAAGCGATATCCCCTCTACCTCATCATCGATGAGTACGACAATTTCACCAACACCGTTCTCAACGAGAAGGGCGAGAGGGTGTATTGGGCGATGACCC
>CAVKNF010000133.1:0-6601 GCA_963657415.1 bacterium
CCTATAAGAATGCCGTAGACCCTGAGAGTCCCGACTATCTCTGCTGGGGCATCGGAGGTCAGAATCTGGTGGATGGTGCCTATATCGCCGAGAGTTTCCTGCGTGCTTACGACACCTTGTGGAAACCCCTGGATGACGTGACCAAGCAGCGCTACCTCAAGGAGTTTGCCAAACTTCGCCACATAGATCCTCCTTACACCAATTGGCTTCTCTTCTCTTCCACCATTGAGAGTTTCATGGCGAAGGCAGGTGGCGACTACGACCAGTATCGTGTCAACTCCGCTTGTCGCAAGATGGAGGAGTGGTATGTAGGTGACGGCTGGTATTCCGACGGTCCCGTGTTCGCTTTCGACTACTACAGCAGTTACGTATTCCATCCGATGTATTTGGAGACACTTCAGGCTATGATAGATGCCAAGGCCAATACCCGTCTCGACTACAAGAAATATTATGACCGCGAGTTGAAGCGCTGCCAGAAATACAGCCTCATCCTCGAAAGATTTATCTCGCCAGAGGGCACTTTCCCCGTGTTCGGACGTAGCATCCCTTACCGCATGGCTACCATGCAGCCACTGGCCTTGATGGCTTGGTATCAGAAGTTGCCACAGGACCTCAGCAACGGACAGGTGCGTGCCGCTCTGACCAAGGTGCTCCACCGCATGTTTGACCAGGAGAACAACTTCAATGAGAAGGGTTACCTCTCCATCGGCTTCTGCGGAAGCAGTCAGAAGAATGTGGCAGACTGGTATACCAACAACGGTTCGCTCTATATGACCACTCTCGCCTTCATGCCCCTCGGTTTGCCTGCCGACCATCCTTTCTGGACAGACGCAGCCCAGCCTTGGACCCAGGTGAAGGCATGGAGCGACCAGCAGTTCCCTAAGGATCACCAGTGGAAGGATGATATTACGACTAAGGACAAGTGGTAATAAAATGTAGGACATCGAAAGAAGAATTAGACATGAAAAAGATATTTTTGGCGTTGGCCATGGCTGCAATAGTCTTGCCCATGAGCGCTGCAAAGAAATGGAGCCACGATCAGGTGGTGGAACTTATTAATAAGGTGAACACCTACTGGCAGACCAACAACAAGGCCGAGGTGCGCGCCTTCTGGGACAATGCCGCCTATCACACAGGCAACATGGAAGTATACAAGATGCTCAAAGACCAGAAGATGCTCGACTATAGCATCCGTTGGGCTGAGCACAACGACTGGACGGGTGCCACGGAGGCAAATCCTGCCAAGTGGAAATACAAACCCTATGGAGAGGGCAAGGACCATGTGCTCTTTGGCGACTGGCAGATCTGCTTCCAGACTTACATCGATCTCTATAACATCGAGAAGGAGAAAGGCAACGCTGAGGCTTCAGAGTTTATGGTGAAGCGTGCCAAGGAGGTGATGGGTTATGAGGCTTACTCCGAACCTACAGACTATTGGTGGTGGAGCGATGCTCTCTACATGGTGATGCCTGTGATGACCAAGATGTATAAGTTGACAGGTGATGTCAAGTATCTCGACAAACTCTATGCCAATCTCTTGACCACCGATGAGATTATGCTCGACAAGGAGACCAACCTCTACTTCCGCGATGGCAAATATGTTTATCCCAAGCATAAGAGCGCCAATGGCAAGAAGGACTTCTGGGCACGTGGCGACGGTTGGGTTTTGGCAGGACTTGCCAAGGTGCTGCAGGACATGCCCAAGGACTATCAGCACTACCAGTTCTTCGTCGACAAGTTTCAGAAGTTGGCCAAGGCCGTAGCTGACATCCAGCAGCCCGAGGGCTATTGGACTCGCTCGATGATGGACCCCGACCATGCTCCAGGTCCTGAGACCAGTGGCACAGCCTTCTTCACTTACGGTATGCTTTGGGGTGTTAACAACGGCTATCTCGCAAAGAAGGAATATAAGAAGGTGATAGACCGTGCCTGGACTTACCTCACAGAGACTGCCGTGCAGGCAGATGGCAAGGTGGGCTATGTGCAGCCTATCGGCGAAAGGGCCATCCCAGGACAGACCGTGGATGCCAACTCACAAGCCAACTTCGGCGTGGGAGCAGTGCTCTTGGCAGCATGTGAATATGATAAATATTTAAACAACTAAATATCTAAAACATGAATAAAAGACTGTTCGTAACATTGGGTATGGCAGGCTTGACAATGGTGGCTTTCGGTGCTAAGAAACCGAAGGCTGCCATTAAGTCGTCTGTAAAGACAGTAGCCGTCCAGCAGCCCACTTTCACGGAGTGGCACGACCTTCAGGTGAATGCCATCAACCGTTTCCCGTTGCACACTAACTTCTTCTCCTTCCTGCCAGGCGAGATTTCTCTAAATGGTACGAAGGGCGACATCACGAAGAGTGCTAACTTCCTCTCGCTCGATGGCACATGGAAGTTTCACTGGGTGGAGAATGCCGACCAGCGTCCTACTGATTTCTTCAAGGAAGACCTTGACGACTCGCAGTGGAAGACGATGACCATGCCAGGCATCTGGGAGATGAATGGCTTTGGCGACCCCGAGTATGTGAATAGTGGCTTTGCATGGAGCGGACATTTCGACCAGCAGCCTCCTGCAGTGCCTACCAAGGACAACCACGTAGGTTCCTATCGCCGCATCATTGACATTCCTGAGAATTGGGACGGCAAGCAGATTGTCGCTCATTTCGGTAGTGTCACTTCCAACATCTATCTCTATGTCAACGGCAAGTTCGTGGGCTATGCAGAGGACAGCAAGGTGGCGGCAGAGTTTGATGTCACTCCTTATCTGAAGAAGGGCAAGAATCTCTTTGCCTTCCAGACCTTCCGCTGGTGTGATGGTTCTTGGGATGAGGACCAGGACTTCTGGCGCTTGAGTGGTGTGGCTCGTGAGAATTATCTCTTTGCACGTGATGCCAAAGTGCAGATAGAGGATATCCGTGTCACTCCCGACTTGGTGAATGACTATCAGGATGGTGTGCTCAATATTTCCACAAAGGTGAAAGGCAATGCCTCTGTCACTTACTCGTTGGTGGATATTGCCACTGGCGCCACTGTGGCTTCAAAGGTGGTGAAGGGTGTCAACGGAAAGGCAGACTGCACCTTTGAGGTGAAGAATCCTAAGAAGTGGACTGCCGAGACTCCTAATCTCTATACGCTCTATGCCATGGTGGAAGGTTCTGCTAACGTTCCTGTCAGAGTGGGTTTCCGCAAGGTGGAAATCAAGAACAAGCAGTTCTGCGTTAACGGTCAGCCTGTGCTCATCAAGGGAGCCGACCGCCACGAGATGGATCCTGACTGCGGATATGTAGTGAGCGTGGACCGTATGATTCAGGACATAAAGATCATGAAGCGCCTCAACATCAATGCTGTGCGCACTTGTCACTATCCCGATGACCCTCGCTGGTATGACCTCTGCGATGAATACGGCCTCTATCTCGTGGCTGAGGCTAATCAGGAGAGCCATGGCTTTGGCTATCATGACGAAGCACCTGCTGCACAGCCTATATTTGCCAAGCAGATTATGGAGCGCAACCAGCACAATGTGTCCATGTATTTCAATCATCCGAGCATCGTGACATGGAGCCTCGGCAACGAGACCCACATGAGCAAGAACTTCCTCGATGCTTACGACTGGATCAAGAGTCAGGACCAGAGCCGCCCCGTGCAGTATGAGCGCGCCCTGTGGCACAATAATACGGCGGGCACAGACATCTATTGCCCGATGTATTACACTGTGGCCAACTGCGAGAAATATTGCAAGAACCCCGACAACACCAAACCGCTCATCCAGTGTGAGTATAACCATACGATGGGCAACTCTGGCGGAAATCTCAAGGATTATTGGGACTTGGTGCGTGAGTATCCTATCTTCCAGGGCGGTTTCGACTGGGACTTCGTAGACCAGGGATTGCACCGCAACATCGTGAAGCCTATGAGCATCGATGGCGGAAAACTGAGCAATGAGGAGTTGAGAAAGATAGAGTACACCTATGGTGGCGACTACAACAACTACGACCCGAGCGACAACAACTTCAACATCAATGGTATCATCGGTCCCGACCGTCAACTCAACCCTCATGCCTATGAACTGGCTTACCAGTACCAGAATGTGTGGACCAAGATGGTGAATGCAGAGACGGGCGAGGTGAGCGTATATAACGAGAACTTCTTCAATGACTTGAGCAACTATGCTTTGGACTGGACTTTGGTGGAAGATGGCGTGGAGACACAGTGCGGCACCATCGCTGACCTCGATGTGCCTGCCCAGCAGACCAAGAACTATGCCATCCCTTACGACCTGAGCAAGGTGAAGGGCAAGGAGGTGCTGCTTAATATCGACTTCAAGTTGAAGAAGGCAGAACCTTTGATGGAGGCAGGACAGACTGTGGCTTATGCTCAGTTGACTGTCAAGGAGAAGAAGTGTTGCGGCCATTGCGCAAAGAATATGGCGAAGGCGCAGGACGGCAAGAAGGTGAAGACCAAACTGGTGGACAAGAAGGGCGAGCAGGATATCGCCGTGACCACCAATGACTTGACCATCAAGGTGAACCGTACCACCGGTCTCATCTCCGAATATACCTACATGGGTAAGTCCTTGCTCGGTGAGGGCGGCACACTGAAACCTAACTTCTGGCGCGCGCCTACCGACAACGATATGGGTGCAGGATTGCAGAAGAAGTTTAAGGCATGGAAGAACCCGACCATGAACCTGAAGGACATCGAGGTGGAAAAAGACAAGAAGGCCAACACCTATAACATCGAGGTGAAGTATGACATGCCTGAGGTGAATGGAGAGTTGGAGATCAACTATCTCGTCATGGCCAACACGGGTGTGGTGGAAGTGACCGAGAAGTTTGATGCCTCTGATAGTGCCAAGGTTAGCGACCTCTTCCGTTTCGGCATGCTGATGCAGTTGCCTTACAATATGGAGAAGAGCAACTACTATGGTCGTGGTCCGATAGAAAACTATTCCGACCGCAAGGATTGCATGCGCATAGGAGTCTACAGCGATGATGCCGACAACCAGTACTTCCCTTATATCCGTCCGCAGGAGAGCGGCACCAAGAGCGACATGCGTTGGTGGAAGCAGACCGATGCCACGGGCTTCGGATTGAAGGTAAAATCTTGCAGCCCATTCTATGCCAGCGCTATCCACTTCGATACAGACGAGTTGGATGACGGCGACGACAAGGAACAGCGTCACAGCTTCGATCTCAAGAAGTCTAAATACACCAATCTCTTCCTCGATGCAGAGCATTACGGAGTGGGAGGCGAGAACTCCTGGGGCGCATGGCCACTGGAGAAATATCGCGTTCACTATGGCGACAAGACATTCAAGTTTAGCCTCATTCCCGTGAAATAATAGAGTAGGGTAAAGGCTTTGAATAAAAGAACTATAAACGAAAAATCCACCTCATAAATTTATGGGGTGGATTTTTCGTATCTATGCAATAGTAATTACTACTTAAAAGTGATGTTGTCTACATGGTCGTTGACGTAGATATTCGCCATATCGGAAGTCTTATACCATTTTGGCTTGCCTGCCATATCGTCGCTTATGAGTTTGCCGTTGACGGTGAAGTTCTCGAAGTGTATGTTTTTCACCATGCGACTCTGGTCATAACCTGCTATGATGCCCATGTTGGACTCTTGACCGATATATGAGATATTGCGCAGGGTGATGTCTTCGATGCCACGTCCTGGGGCGGTGCAGTATTTCTTGTTGTAGCACACACGCATATTGAGAATCATTCCCTTGCGGATATTTTCGATGTGGAAGTTCTCAAAGGTAACGCCCTTTACCAAGATATTGTCGCCATTGTTGATGCCGATGCATCCCTGATAGTCTATCTGGTTTTCGTTATGCTCCAATATGTCAATGTCCTGATACTTTACATTGGTTATTTCCTCCATGTCGGGAGTTTCGCTGTGCAGACCAATCATGATGGGGTGGGCCACATCTGCCCAATACACACAGTCCTTGATGGTGATGTTAGTGCATCCTCCTTGGTAGCCTTTGCGTGTGCAGTAGATGGTGGAGCAGTCGTCACTTGTGCGGGCAAAGAGATGCTCCTGATGGATGTTGTTGCTTGCGAAGATATTGAAACCGTCGCCCCAACCATACCAACTCATCACCTTGGTATTCTTCACCGTTACGGAGTCGCAGCCACCGATAGGCAATTGTGTGGTAAGCGGACCGTCTATATAGACATTCTTGCTGTATCTCACCATGATGCCCTCATGATGTCCAGGCATCACGATGCCCGTGCCAAGGATTTTGACATTGCTTGAACCATACGTAGACAGCCAACCTTTGACCACTGCACCATTGTCTATATACACAGTCTTGCCCGAAGGGATGTGTATGGAGTCGCCCTTGAAGTCGTGTACTCCAGGTCCGAAATACATCAGGTCCTTCTTCTTTACTTTGGGTTTTTCTATCACCTTGTCGGCAAAAATCTGCAAGTTTTGATATATGTTGCCGTTGATTTCCACGGAGAGATAGCGGGGACGGTCGAGAGAAAATGTCAGCGTGTTGCCCTCTTGCTTGGCCTCTATTCCGTAGGAGACAGGACGTATCTTGTAACTCTTGATGTCTTCGGCTATGCTCTTCACCTCAATCT
>CAVKNF010000134.1:0-6422 GCA_963657415.1 bacterium
AGACTCTCGCTGACGAGTCCATAAAGACTGTCTTCCTCAAGGGCGTGCTCGCCTCTGCCATGCCTGTGGTGGTGGCATCGCTCTGCCATCGCAGGAGTGCGGTGTTCTTCATCATCATGCCCGATGCCGATGAGGCTGGCTATGCCTACAATGACCTCTGTCACCTTATGGGTGAGGACGACGTGCTCTTCTTTCCGTCGTCCTATAAGCGTGCGGTAAAGTATGGTCAGCAGGATGCCGCCAACGAGATACTCCGCACACAGACCCTTGCCCGCCTCTCGTCCGTGAAGGAGCGTAAGGGCAAGACTGACGGCAGTATCGTCATAGTGACCCATCCATCTGCCGTTGCCGAACTGGTGGTGTCGCGCCAGCAGATTGACACCAGCCGCATAGACGTGGAGGTGGGGCAGACCATCGATATCACCGACCTTGAGAAACAACTCCTCGACCTCGGACTCTGTAAGACTGACTATGTCTATGAGCCGGGGCAGTTTGCCGTGCGCGGCAGTCTGCTCGATGTCTACAGTTTCTCCTCGGAACTGCCTTACCGCATCGACTTCTTCGGCGACGAGATTGACTCCATACGCACCTTTCAGGTTGACGACCAGTTGTCAAAGGACAAGGTGCAATCCATACACATACTTCCCGAACTGGCAATGGTCACGGAGTCTAAGATTCCCGTCACCGACTTCCTTCCCTCCGACACCATCGTCGTGGCAAAGGACCTGCTCTTTGTGCGCGACAAGATAGAGCAGACCTACAATGACGGCTTCTCTTCGCAGGCTCTCACCGAGCGTCTTGAGGGTGCCACCGAGGTGGAACAGCAACTCATCCTCCAGCAGATGCAGAAGGAGAACACCCTCTGCACCGCCTCGCAGTTTGTGCGTGGCATCAGTTCGCTGTGCCGCATGGAGTATGGTCAGCAGGTGAGTGGCAAACCTCAGGCTATAGTGACATTCAATATCAGTCCGCAACCGCTCTTCCACAAGAACTTCCAACTCCTTGGTCAGACTCTCAATGACTACACCGACAAGGGCTACAAGACATATATCCTCTCTGATAGCGAGAAGCAGCAGCAGCGTCTGCGCGACATCCTCGTCGACGAATCCAAGTCCTTGCCCTTAGCAGTCAAGGGTGTGCTGCACGAAGGATTCATTGACAATACACTCAAACTCTGTTTCTTCACCGACCATCAGATATTCGACCGATTCCATAAGTATAGCCTGCAGTCGGACAAGGCGCGCACTGGCAAGATGGCGCTCACCATGAAGGAACTGCAGGAACTCGAACCTGGAGACTTCCTCGTGCATGTAGACTTCGGCATAGGTAAGTTTGGCGGTCTTGTGCGCAAGCCCACAGCCAAGGGCTACATCGAGGAGATACGCATCATATATCAGCGTGGCGACATCGTGGACGTGTCTATACATTCACTCTACAAGATATCCAAATACCGCCGGCAGGACACTGGCGAACCGCCACGACTGTCTACTCTCGGCACAGGAGCTTGGGAGCGACTCAAGGAGAAGACAAAGACCAAGATAAAGGACATCGCCCGCGACCTCATAAAACTCTATGCCGCACGTCGTCACGAGAAGGGCTTTGCCTATTCCGCAGACTCCTATCTGCAGCATGAACTCGAGGCTTCGTTCCTCTATGAAGATACTCCAGACCAGTTGAAGACCACTCAGGAGGTGAAGGGCGACATGGAGTCGTCGCGCCCCATGGACCGCCTCATATGCGGTGACGTGGGCTTCGGCAAGACTGAGATTGCGGTGCGTGCCGCATTCAAGGCT
This sequence comes from bacterium, assembly GCA_963657415.1. Taxonomy (GTDB): domain Bacteria; phylum Bacteroidota; class Bacteroidia; order Bacteroidales; family Bacteroidaceae; genus Prevotella. The sequence continues at coordinate 1,794 of CAVKNF010000134.1, forward strand.
GCCTGCGACTCCAAGCAGGTGGCAGTGCTCGTACCCACCACAGTGCTGGCGTTCCAGCATTACCAGACCTTCTCCTCACGACTCAAGAATCTGCCCGTACGTGTGGAGTATCTCTCGCGTGCACGTTCTGCGAAGAAGACGAAGGAGATACTCACTGACCTCGAGGAGGGAAAGGTGGATATTATCATAGGCACGCACAAACTCATAGGCAAGAGCGTGAAGTGGAAAGACCTTGGTCTGCTCATCATCGACGAGGAACAGAAGTTTGGTGTCTCCGTGAAGGAGAAACTGCGCAAACTCAAGACCAATGTCGACACGCTGACCCTCTCTGCCACTCCTATCCCTCGCACCCTGCAGTTCTCGCTCATGGGAGCGCGCGACATGAGCATCATGCGCACACCGCCACCCAACCGCTATCCCATACAGACCACGCTCGCGTCTTACGGACATGAGGTCATATGCGATGCCATCAACTTTGAGATGAGCCGCAATGGTCAGGTGTTCTTGGTCAACGACCGCATATCCAATCTGCCTGAGATAGCGGAGATGATAAAGCGCCATATCCCTGACTGCCGCATCGCCATAGGTCATGGACAGATGAGTCCTGAGGAACTGGAGAAGATAATCCTCGGATTTGTCAATTATGACTACGACGTGCTCATCTCCACCACCATCGTGGAGAATGGTGTCGACATATCCAATGCCAACACCATCATCGTCAATGATGCCCACCGCTTCGGACTGTCAGACTTGCATCAGATGCGAGGCCGCGTGGGACGTTCCAACCGCAAGGCATTCTGCTATCTGCTGTCGCCTCCATTGTCGGTGCTTCCTCCCGATGCACGACGCAGGTTGGAGGCTCTCGAGACCTTCTCCGATCTCGGTTCGGGCTTCGCCCTTGCCATGCAGGACCTCGACATTAGAGGTGCAGGCAACCTGCTCGGAGCGGAGCAGAGCGGATTTATGGAGGACTTGGGATATGAGACCTATCAGAAGATTCTCAGTCAGGCAGTGGCCGAACTCAAGAATGACGAGTTTCAGGATATGTATGCCGACGAGATGAAAGAGGGCAATGACATCAAGGCGGAGGAATTTGTCGACGATTGTGCCATAGAGTGCGACCTCGAGATGTATTTCCCCGACCAGTATGTGCCTGGAGCATCAGAGCGCATGCTCCTCTATCGCGAACTCGACAACATACAGACGGACGAGGAACTCGATGCTTACCGCTCCCGTCTTATCGACCGCTTCGGTCCTGTGCCCCATGAGGGTGAGGAACTCATGCATGTGGTCCTCCTGCGTCGCCTTGGCCGTTCGCTCGGTTGCGAGAAGATAATGCTCAAGCAGGGACTGCTCAATATGCAACTTGTAAGCAACCCCACGTCTGCCTACTATAAGAGCCAGACCTTTGGCAAGGTTCTGAGTTATGTGGCTGCCAATGCGCGCCGTTGTGACATCCGCGAGGTTAAAGGCCGCCGTCTCATACGCATCAATGGTGTCGACAGCGTGAAGGCTGCCGTAGACTTGTTGCGTGAAATGAAGAAATAAGAAAATATTATCCCTATGCTTATCGTAATAACTCTTGTCGTATATCTTGCCATATTGATACTCTATAGCCGTGTTGTTACTGGGCGTGGGGGCAATGATGCCTTCTATAGTGCCAACAAGAAGTCGCCATGGTATATGGTGGCTTTCGGTATGGTTGGCGCCAGTGTCTCTGGCGTTACCTTTGTCAGTGTGCCGGGCATGGTCAACACTATCGGCATGAACTATATGCAGACCTGCCTGGGATTTATCTTCGGCTATATTGTCGTGGCGTTCCTGCTTCTTCCTCTATTCTATAAGTTGCGCCTCTCCACCATCTATTCGTGGCTCGGCGACCGCCTCGGCACTGGTTCGTGCAAGACAGGCGCCTTGTTCTTCCTCGTGTCAAAGATGATGGGAGCAGCGGTGAGGTTTTATGTCGTCTGCATGATATTGCAGCATTATGTCTTCGACAGCATACACATACCCTTCGTCGTCACCGTGTTGTTGTTAGTAGCCATGATATGGGTCTACACCCGTCAGGGAGGCATCAAGACCCTCGTGTGGACTGACACCTTCCAGACCATTTGCATGATCACTGCCCTATGCCTTATTATATATAATGTGACAGCGGCGCTGCATCTTGACCTTATCGGTGCCGTGCAGGCCATAGCCCATGACAGCAGGTCGCAGTGGTTTGAGTTTGATGATGTAGTGTCGAAGCAATACTTCTGGAAACAGTTTCTCTCGGGTATATTTATCGTAATCGTGATGACCGGTCTCGACCAGGATATGATGCAGAAGAACCTCACCTGCAAGTCCTTGCGCGATGCTCAGAAAGACATGTGCGCCTATGGTCTGGCTTTCGTACCTGTCAACCTGCTCTTCCTCTCCCTTGGAGTGCTTCTCTCCATGCTTTGCGAACAGCAGGGCATGCCCATTCCTGCTGGCGACCAACTGCTTCCCTCCTTTGCCGCTACGGGTATGCTTGGCCAATCTGTGGTAGTGTTCTTCACGGTGGGCATCCTTGCGGCATCATTCTCAAGCGCCGACTCTGCCATCACAGCCATGACAACATCATGGTGCATAGACATCTGCGGCAGTTATGAAGACGAACGTCTGCGCAAGCGCAGCCATATAATGATAGCGGCAGTATTCATCGCCATCATCCTTGCCGTCAATGCCATAGGCACCACGTCGGTGATAGATGCCATCTACACCATGTGCAGTTATACTTATGGTCCGCTATTGGGATTGTTTGTTTATGCCGCCTGCCGTGGCAGAAAGAAGGATGCGGTCAGGAAGAAGGAGACCTCCGTTGCCGTCCTTGCTGCAATAGGCATAGCCTCGTCACTCCTCTGCTATGCCCTCAATATGGCGACCTCCGCCCTGTGGCATTATACTTTCGGTTATGAACTCCTCATGGTCAATGGTCTCATAACCTTCATCGGGCTAAGCATCGTTCGTCCTGAGAAACAGTAAAATATTTAAATATTGAAAAATTGAAATATTGAAAGCTGAAAGTATTCATAGTAGGTGCTGCGTCCTCGCTGCACCCTTCCTCTAATTAATAAATCTCCGAAATTAAGGGCAAAGCGGGGACGCTTCGCCTACTACGAATAGTTGCATTCTGTAGTAGGTGCTGTGTCCCCGCTGCACCCTTTCCAATAAAATCTACTCCTATGTAAAGGGCAAAGCGAGGACGCTTCGCCTACTATAGTCACCTTTTAATATTTCAATATTTCCAATTTTCAATATTTCAATATTAAGAGCGTTACTTATTGAGGAAACGCTCTGCCTCGAGGGCTGCCTTGCAACCCGAACCTGCTGCCACGATAGCCTGGCGGTAGTTGGGGTCGGCGCAGTCGCCAGCGGCGAATACTCCCTCTATATTAGTGCGGGGTGTGCCGTCGATGGTCTTGATGTATCCCACCTCGTCAGTGTCGATATATTCCTTGAATACGTCAGTGTTGGGCTTATGGCCAATGGCGAGGAAGAATCCGTCGATGGCGATGTCCACCTTCTCCTCGTCGGGCTGTCCCTTGCGCTTCACAAGGTGAGCGCCCTCCACACCGTCGTTGCCGAAGAGACCCAGTGTGTTGTGCTCATAGAGGATCTCTATCTTCTCGTTCTCCTCCACGCGGCGGCGCATCACGTCCGACGCACGCAGATAGTCCTTGCGCACTATCATGTAGACCTTCTTGCATAGTCCCGCGAGATAGAGAGCCTCCTCGCAGGCAGTGTCGCCACCGCCTACCACTGCCACGGTCTTCTTGCGATAGAAGAATCCGTCGCAGGTGGCACATGCCGACACACCCATACCGTTGTATTTCTTCTCGTCGTCAAGACCGAGATATTTCGCCGACGCACCCGTAGCGATGATGACAGTCTCTGTCACTATCTCGTCGCCATTGTCGGTCCACAGATGGAAAGGACGCTTGGAGAAATCCACCTTAGTGATAATTCCGTCGCGGATGTCAGCGCCGAAGCGCTCAGCCTGCTGGCGCAGGTCCATCATCATCTGGTTGCCGTCCACACCCTGAGGATAGCCAGGGAAGTTCTCCACTATGGTGGTCTGTGTCAGTTGGCCGCCAGTCTGCAGTCCGCAGTATTCCACCGGTTGCAGGTTAGCGCGACCTGCATATATCGCAGCAGTATATCCCGCAGGACCGCTGCCTATGATCAAGCATTTAGTTTGTTGCATTGTATTGTTGTTTTTAGTATAGGCAGGAATCTATAAACCCCACCTTGCGGTATGTATAAAAAGAAGATGCGCACAAACGCATATGCAACTACGTTTGGGCGCATCCCGATGTCTTTGTCTATATATATGTATATATGTAGAAAGGCTTACTTCTTGAGCTTGCCGTAGCGGCTCATGAAGCGGTCAACACGACCAGCGGTGTCAACAAGCTTGCTCTTTCCTGTGTAGAAAGGATGCGAAGTGCTTGAGATTTCTATCTTCACTACTGGATAAGTCTCGCCTTCAAATTCTACTGTCTCGTTACTCTTGCATGTAGACTTTGAGAGGAACATATCGCCGTTGGACATATCCTTGAATACGACGGGGCGATAGTTGTCTGGATGAATACCTTTTTTCATTTT
>CAVKNF010000135.1:0-6263 GCA_963657415.1 bacterium
TGGAGAGTTATATGCCAATTGCGTCTATGTGATATGCGTTTTGGTTTGGAAATGCTTCGGATTTTGATGGATTTTGGTTTGGAAATGAATGGAAATCTCTTCATTTTTGCTTTGGATTTGCAAAATAGTAGTATCTTTGAGGACGTAAAACTAAGTCAGTTGCAGGCATAGATGGCATTTGAAGAGGAAATAAAGGCATATGAAGCACTGAGGGACTTGTATGAAGAAAAGGTCATAGAGAAGATGGACAGGGAGGAGTACATAAAATATAATGAGGTGCTCTTCTCCACCCACTCGTGTGCCATTGAGGGCAACTCCTTTTCGGTAGATGATACAAGAGAACTGAGGGAGAAGGGTCTCGGGATGATACCTGCAGGCAAGACATTGCTCGAGGCCTTTGAGATGCTCGATCATTTTGATGCTTTTGAATACATGGCGAATAGTGTTAACAGTCCGCTTGACGAGTCTTTGCTTAAGGAAATCAACAGGCGGGTGACACAGCACACACTTGCTTACCGTTCGCCTGGTGCTGTGCCGGGAGAATATACCGACACCGACATGGCTGCGGGCGACACCGTGTTTGGCGACCATGAGAAATTGGTGGCGCGCGTGCCCGCTCTCCTTTCCTCCACAGAGAAGACTATTATGACAGGAGATATCCATCCGATGATAATAGCGGCACGCTTCCACGGATTCTTCGAATATCTGCATCCTTTCCGCGACGGCAACGGTAGGACAGGGCGACTCGTCAGCAATCATATACTCCTGCGTATGGGGCATCCACTGCTGATTGTGCCTTCGGAAATGCGGCAGGAATATATCTCTTCCCTCAGACATATCCGCAAGGACGGTACGGATGAATATCTCGTGCGCTTCTTCTTCAAGATGTCAATTCAGAGGATGCAGCAGGAGTTAAAACAAAAGTATGAAAATACAAGACGTTTTGCGACCTTCCTCTTTTGACTCCTTTTTGATAATTTAGTGGTGGTAAAAAATAACTCAAATCATACTAACTTATTTTTCACCGTCACTTAAGGTGAATTGAATAGAACGACAATCAATAAACAAAAATATGGTAAACTTGAAGCAAATGGCGCTTGCTACATTCATAGTGTTGGCGAGTGCTCAGGGCAGGGCGAAGGATGTGGTGGAATATGTGGACCCCTTCATAGGTACGACAAACTTCAGCATATGCAATCCCGGTGCCATCTGTCCGCACGGACTGATGTCGGTGGTGCCGTTTAATGTGATGGGTTCTGACCTCAACGAGCAGGACAAGGACAAGCGCTGGTGGTCGGCAGTCTATGAGTATAACAATAAGTATTTCACCGGTTTCGCTCATGTGACGCTCAGTGGAGTGGGGTGCCCCGAGATGGGCACGTTGCTTGTGATGCCTACCATGGGAGATGTCAATCCCGACTACCACTCCTACGGTTCGGAATACTCCCATGAACAGGCACGCCCTGGCTATTACAGCAATGTGCTGACCAAGTATGGCATCAAGAGCGAGGTCACAGCCACGATGCGCAGTTCTATAGAGCGCTACACCTTCCCCAAGGGTAAGGGCAACCTGCTCTTCAATCTCGGCAACGGACTCACCAACGAGGTGGGAGCATTGCTGCGCAAGGTCAGCGACACCGAGTTTGAGGGCACACGTCTGCTCGGATCCTTCTGCTATTGTTCGCAAGCCGTATTCCCCATGTATTTCGTGGTGCGCGTAAACAAGAAACCTATGTCTTCGGGTATGTGGAAAAACCAGCCCGCATTTCATAACGCTCAGGCACAATGGGACACCTATCAGGGCAAATACAAACTCTATCCTGAGTATGGCCGCGATATGGCGGGCAATGACATAGGCTACTATATGACCTACGACTGCCAGGAGGGCGAACAGGTGGAAGTGCAGGTGGGAGTGAGTTTTGTGTCTATCGCCAACGCACGTGAGAACCTCAATGTCGAACAGCAGGGATTTGACTTCGACAAGACAGCATCGATGGCCTCAAAGGAATGGAGCAACACCCTCAACCGCATAACTGTGGAGGGCGGCACGGAGTCGCAGCGCAGGGTGTTCTATACAGCGCTCTATCACTCACAGATACATCCCACAGTGCTACAGGATGTCAACGGCGAATACCCTATGATGGAGAGCAATGCCAACGGTAAGACATCTACCAACCGCTACACAGTGTTCTCCCTGTGGGATACGTATCGCAACCTGTCGCAGTTTGAGACTCTCGTCTATCCCGACCGTCAGGTGGACATGATAAATTCCATGATAGACATGTGTCGCGAGTGGGGATGGATGCCGAAGTGGGAACTCTTCAGCCGTGAAACTTGGACCATGGAGGGCGACCCCGCTATACCTTACATCGCTGATGCCTATATGCGTGGCTTGCGCGGTTTTGACATAGAGACGGCATACAAGGCTTTCCGCACGTCAGCCACACTGCAGGGTAAGGACAACAAGATGCGTCCCGATGTAGACCCGTATATAGAAAAAGGTTATATACCATTGGGATATTTCGCTGCCGACATGTCGGGCGACAACTCAGTGTCGCATGCACTGGAATACTATCTTGCAGACAATGCACTGTCAATCCTTGCCAACGAACTCGGACATAAGGACGACGCCAAACTGTTCCGCCAGCGCAGTCTCGGCTACCGCAACTATTACTCCAAGGAGAGCGGCACCATGCGTCCTATTACTGCCGACGGCAAGTTTCTCTCGCCTTTTGACCCTGAGGCAGGCGCAAACTTCGAGAACTGCCCCGGATTTCATGAGGGCAGCGCGTGGAACTATACCTTCTATGCACCGCACGATGTAACAGGACTGGCAAAACTCATGGGAGGCCAGCGTAAGTTTGTTGACAAACTGCAGATGGTGTTTGACAAAGGACTCTATGACCCTGCCAACGAACCCGACATAGCCTATCCTTATCTCTTCTCCTATTTCAAGGGCGACGAGTGGCGCACACAGAAGACTGTGCGCGAACTGCTTGACAAGTATTACACCGACAAGCCTGACGGCATACCAGGCAATGAGGATACGGGCACTATGTCTACATGGGCTTTGTTTTCCATGATGGGCATCTATCCCGACAATCCGGGTTCACCTTATTATACACTCACCACGCCTGTGTTTGACAAGGTGACCCTGCATCTCGATAAGAAATATTATCCGCATGGCGACATCACCATAGAGGCGAAGCGCTCCTCGCCGTCGCAGATGTATATCAAGAATGTCAGCGTGGGAGGCAAGAAGGTCAATGGATACCGCATCTCCCACAAGCAACTTGTGGAGGGCAAGACATTGCAGTTTGAATTGAAGTAATACTTTTGTGATTGATGGTACGGCGAGGGCGTCGTACCTCCTAAATAATAGGCGAAGTGTCCTCGCCATTAGGAGGTACAGCGCCCTCGCTGTACCATCTCAAGTGAGATTAAACTTAATGGAAACGGGTGCAACGAGGACGTTGCACTTACTATGAAATGTTTGTCAGAAGGTGACTTGCTTTGCCACTCCTGCCTTTACTTTTATCTTCTTGTCAGCACCATTAGCGCGCAGGGTGAGAGTTCCACTCTTCTTCGGCATTATGGTTACACTCTTCACTTTACCGTCATGCCATGTCATGTTGAGGGTGTAACCGCCGCGGGCGCATATGCCGTCGACATTTCCGTCGGGCCAAGCCTTAGGCAGGGCAGGGAGCAATTCTATTATCCCCTGGTCGCTCTGCACGAGCATCTCGCACACGCCAGCAGTACCGCCAAAGTTGCCGTCAATCTGGAATGGCGGGTGAGCATCGAAGAGGTTGGGATAAGTACCACCGCCACCCCAAGTGTCGCCACCGCGACGTCTGTCAGCACCCGTGTAGTCATCAGGACTCATGTAGGTGAGAAGTTTCTGAAACATGTGGTAAGCATTGTCCTTGTTGCGCAGACGTGCCCACAGGTTTATTCTCCATCCCGTGCTCCATCCCGTCGTGGCGTCACCCTTTATGTTGAGTGTTGTGGCTGCGGCATTGCACAGCACAGAGTCGGTGAGATGATGTCCAGGATAGAGACCTATGAGATGCGACTGATGGCGGTGGTGCCAGTCGTCGTCAGCCCAGTCATGATACCACTCCTGCAGGTTGCCTCGCTTGCCCACCTTGTAAGGGTGCAGACGTGCCAAGGCATCCTTCATCTGCTTTTGCAAGTCCTTGTCAATGTCGAGAATGTCGGCAGCCTTTATGGTGTTGATGAAAAGTTCGCGTATGATGGCAAGGTCGGCAGTACCGCCATAGAGAGTGCCTCCGCAGAATTCGTCGTCTGTCAGGTAGTCAGCCTCGGGCGATGTTGACGGAGCGGTGATGAGTTCTCCTGGTTTCTTAGGGTTCTCTGTGAGCCAGTCGAGGCAAAACTCTGCTGCACCCTTCATCAGCGGATAAGCCGTGTTGACCAGATAGTCGCGGTCTACACCAAACTGATAATGCTCCCACAGCGTGTTCACGAGCCAAGCGCCAGCCATGTTCCAGTTTGCCCAGTGCGGATTGCCTTCGCCATTGCCGCAAGGATTTGCCATTGCCCATATGTCACTGTTATGGCATGCACACCATCCGCGGTTTATGCCGTAGTAGTTCTTTGCCACATCCTTGCCCACTATCGACAGATTCTTGAGGAAGTCATTCATCGGCATGACCATCTTGCCCAGCCCTGCCACCTCAGCGTGCCAGTAGTTTTCCTCCAGATTGATGTTGGTGGTGTATCCGCTCTGCCAAGGAGAATGCAGTGCGGGAGCCCACAGTCCCTGCAGGTTGGCAGGCACGCCAGCCGTACGCGAACAGCAGATGAGCAGATAGCGTCCGAACTGCGTGTAGAGAGTTTCGAGATAAGGATTGTGCCCACCCTGGTCGGTGTAGTCAAGGAGTTGCTTGTCAGTAGGGCGAGTGGTGTCATATTTGCTCCCGCCAAGAGTCAGGGAGAAAGTGTCAAAGAGCGGTTTGTAGTCCGCAATATGACGACTGCGCATCTCGTCATAAGTGAGGTTCTTCAGATGCCACAGGTCATTCTCTGCATTCTCGAGATAGGGCGCGCCGTCGGTCACAGGGTGACGGTCGAAACCCTTGAAACTCGTTTCGTTGACGAAATAGAGGATAGCCTCCGTGGCACCGCTTACCGTCAGCGTGGTGTCGTTGGCTGCGACTTTGCCGTCAGATGTCTGCGCTTGCAGTATGGAGCAGTAGTGTATGGTGTTCATCTCGTCGCCCACGGCATGACCGGTGAGTGTGAGTTGGGAGCCGCTTGCTTTCACCTTGTGGGGAGTGAGCGAAGAGAGAGACAAACTGAATGACAGAGCCTTGCTCTTATTAGCCTTTATCTTCACGGCAAACACCTTGTCGGGATTAGACACGAAATATTCGCGGTTGATGGTAATGCCGTTGCGTGTGTAATAGTCGCTGCAGATGGCATTGTCGAGGTCGAGTTCACGATAGTAATTGGTAGCGGCAGTGGTGTCGGCATCCAAGATGTGGATGACTGCCAGTGGTTGAAACTCGGCCTGGTCAGGACCTTGCAGATGTTTCTGCATCTCGTTGGCTTCTTCATACTTTTCCTGATAGAGAGTCTCGCGGATTTTCTCCACCCATGGCGACTGTCCCTTGCCGAGGTTGCGGTCTTTAGGCATGCCCGTCCACAGGGTGATGTCATTCATTCGTATGACATTGTCAGTGGTGCCGCCATAGACCAGCGCACCAAGTTTACCGTTGCCCAGTGGCATAGACTCTTCGAAGAAGTCGGCAGGACGGTCATACCACATCTTCAGTGGCAGTTTGCCGTCATTCTTGCCAAAGGTTGCCACGGCGATGGTGACGAGCAGCAAGAGCAGAAATGATTTCTTGTGATTCATAGTAGTTATAAGTTTGAGGTTTATGTTGTTAGTCGCACGAAGTGCTTACGAAGGCAAAGTTAGCCAAAAATATTGATTGCTAATACTATTGAAGTGAAATAATTCTTATTCCATAACCGAGAATAGGCCACGTGAAGTTATGCTCTCTGCGATATTCTCCTTATAGGTGGGTTCTATAAATTCCCACCTATAAATCAACGGTGCCTATCTCGTCCTAACCACTTGTCAATTCGGCGCAAGAGAGATTTCCTGATGATAGAGAAATTGCCGTAGCGCAGGTTGAGGAGCAGTTCTTCGATAGAGTATTGCACCTTGCGCCATGGGTGTCTCCAGGCATTGCGCAGATAGACGGCATCCTTGAAGGGGGCGTATTCCTTCA
>CAVKNF010000136.1:0-6237 GCA_963657415.1 bacterium
TCTTACGCATCTTATTTCTACTTTTACTTTTACTTTGCAGGCAATTGTGAAGCGGGAAGTTGCGTGTAGATTTCAACTTAAGACAAGATAAAGCTAAAAGCTAACATCAAGGTCCCGCTTCAGATTAATGAGGCGGGATTTTTCATAGATAAAGGATTATATAGATTAAGGATATAAAGTGAGACGAGTAGCAATACAGGGACGCATCGGTTCGTTCCACAACATAGCGGCAAGAGAATATTTCCGTGACGAACAACTGCAGATTATCTGCTGCGCCACCTTTGAGGACGTGTTCAAGGAAATGGAGAAGGACCCCACGGTGATAGGTATGATGGCTATAGAGAACACCATCGCTGGTTCGCTGCTGCACAACTACGAACTGCTTCGCGCTTCGGGCGTGTCAGTGGTGGGAGAGTATAAGGTGCATATCGAACATTCCATCTGCTGTCTGCCTGAAGACGACTGGGACACGATACATGAGGTGGACTCACATCCCGTGGCTCTCATGCAGTGCCGGGAGTTCTTGACACGTCATCCCGAACTCAAGGCTGTGGAGTGTGAGGATACGGCAGGATCGGCAGAGGACATCAGCCACAAACATCTCAAAGGCCATGCCGCCATATGCCACTCGTCGGCAGCGGAGATGTATGGCATGAAGGTGCTCGAAGACAAGATAGAGGACAACAAGCACAACTACACACGCTTCCTCGTGATGACCAACCCCATGAAGGCGGATTTCCTCCGTCAGCCCGACAATGTTGACAAAGCAAGCATTGTCTTCTCATTGCCCCACTCAGAAGGATCGCTCTCAAAGGTGCTCACCATATTGTCCTTCTATGACATCAACCTCACAAAGATACAGTCACTGCCCGTCATCGGTCACGAATGGGAATACCTGTTTTATGTGGATGTGACATTCGACAACCTGACACGTTATCGTCAGAGCATCGACGCAATAATACCTCTTACAAGAAAACTTAATATTTTAGGAGAATATAAGGCATGTTGATACAACCGGCTGAGCGCTTGTCGCTCGTAGAAGAATACTACTTCAGTCGCAAACTGAAGGAAGTGGCTCAGATGAATGCTGAGGGCAAGGACGTAATATCTCTGGCTATAGGTTCGCCAGATATGCCTCCTTCGCCGCAGACCATAGACAAACTGTGTGAGGTGGCGCGTCAGCCACAGGCTCACGGCTATCAGCCCACGATGGGTACACCCGAACTGCGTAGCGCCATGGCAGGATTCTATAAGAAATCCTATGGCGTAGACCTTGACCCGAAGACTGAGGTGCTGCCGCTAATCGGTTCGAAGGAGGGCATACTCCACACCACGCTGGCACTCGTCAACGTGGGCGACGAGGTGCTCGTGCCTAATCCTGGCTATCCCACCTATACGTCGCTGAGCAAGATTCTCGGTGCCAAGATTGTCAACTACAATCTGCTGGAGGAGAACAACTGGCAACCAGACTTCGACGAACTCGAGCGCATGGACACGAGCCGTGTGAAGATCATGTGGACAAACTATCCCAATATGCCTACTGGCGGCAATGCCTGCATGGAGACATATGAGAAACTCGTGGACTTCGCCCGCCGCAGGGGAATAGTCGTCATCAATGACAACCCTTACTCATTCATACTCAATGAGCACCCCATCTCCATCCTTCAGGTGGAGGGAGCCAAGGACTGCTGCCTGGAGTTCAACTCCATGTCAAAGAGTTTTAATATGCCAGGCTGGCGTGTGGGTATGGTGGTAGGTAGCGCCCAACTCATCTCGTGGATACTCAAAGTGAAGAGCAATATCGACTCGGGTACATTCCGCGGAATACAACTTGCTGCCGCAGAAGCCTTCAATACCAACACCGAGGAGTGGCATAGGGAATATAATATTAATGTATACCGCCGTCGCCGTGACATTGCGGAGCAGATAATGAAGACCCTCGGTTGCACATTCGACCCGAAGCAGGTGGGAATGTTCCTTTGGGGAAAGATACCCGCAGAATATGCCAACTGCGAGGAGTTGACAGAAAAGGTGCTCCACAAGGCTCGTGTCTTCATCACCCCGGGATTTATCTTCGGAAGCAATGGCGACCGCTACATCAGAATATCCCTCTGTGCAAAGGAGGAAAAGATAGAAGAAGCATTAGAAAGAATAAAAAACATATAACGTCATGGAACTAAAACTCAAACCATTAGGATTGCCAAGTGACAATGAAAGGCCTTTCGTAATAGCCGGTCCTTGCAGCGCAGAATCAGAAGAACAGGTAATGACAACAGCACGCCAGTTGGCTGCAAAGGGATGCCACATGTTCCGCGCAGGAGTGTGGAAGCCTCGCACAAAACCAGGCGGCTTTGAAGGTCATGGCGAGAAGGCTCTGCCTTGGCTCGCTCAGGTGAAGAAGGAGACGGGAATGCTCGTTGCCACCGAGGTGGCTACTCCTGAGCATGTGGAACTCGCTCTGAAATATGGCGTAGACCTTCTCTGGGTAGGAGCGCGCACCACTGCCAACCCATTCGCAGTGCAGGCTCTTGCTGACTCGCTCAAGGGAGTGGATGTGCCTGTGCTCGTGAAGAATCCTGTCAACCCTGACTTGGAACTGTGGATAGGTGCACTTGAGCGTATCAACCGTGCCGGTGTGGAGCGTCTGGGAGTTATACACCGCGGTTTCTCAAGTTACGACAAGAAGATTTACCGCAACCTGCCTATGTGGCAGATACCTATCGAACTCCATCGCCGCTATCCTTCGCTGCCTTTGGTGTGCGACCCAAGCCATATCGGCGGACGCCGTGACTTGATCGCACCTCTGTGCCAGCAGGCTATGGACCTTGGTTTCGACGGACTCATCGTGGAGTCACACTGCTCGCCTGATGAGGCTTGGAGCGATGCTGCACAGCAGGTTACGCCGGATGTGCTCGACTACATCCTCTCTCTGCTCGTTGTGCGCGATGAGGTGATGACAACAGAGGGCATCAATCAGTTGCGCCACCAGATAGACGAAATCGACAACCAGTTGATAGAGATTCTTGCCAAGAGAATGCGTATCTGTCGTGAGATAGGCCAGTATAAGAAGGAGCATAACATGACAGTGCTGCAGGCTCAGCGTTATGACGAGATCCTCAACAAGCGCGGTGTGCAGTGCTCTATGTGTGGCATGTCGTCCGACTTCGCCGTACACATCTTCAAGAATATCCACGAGGAGAGTGTGCGTCAGCAGATTGAGATAATGAACAAGTAAGCGGGAAACGTTATGAAAATACTTGTGCTGGGAGCGGGCAAGATGGGTTCGTTCTTCATCGACCTGCTCAGTTTCGACCATGAGGTGGCAGTCTATGAGAAGGATGCCAAGCGCATGCGCTTCACCTACAATTGCCAGCGCTTTGCCTCTATGGATGAGGTGGATGCATTCAAGCCCGAACTTGTAATCAACTGTGTGACACTGAAATATACTCTGCAGGCATTTGAAGAACTGCTTCCCCATATACCGGAGTCGTGCATCATCAGCGATATCAGTTCGGTGAAGACGGGTCTGAAGGAATTCTATGAGAAGTCGGGTCACCGCTATGTGTCCACGCACCCTATGTTTGGTCCTACCTTTGCCAACCTCAACCAGTTGTCGGAGGAGAATGCCATCATCATCAGCGAGGGCGACTACATGGGACGTTGCTTCTTTAAGGATATCTACAGCCAACTCGGACTCAATATTTTCGAATACTCCTTCGATGAGCACGACCGCACTGTGGCTTACTCCCTGAGCATTCCTTTTGTCAGCACCTTCACCTTTGCCGCCGTCATGAAACCGCAGAAGGCTCCTGGAACGACATTCAAACGCCATATGCGCATAGCTCGCGGAGTGATGGGTGAGGACGATTACCTCTTGCAGGAGATACTCTTCAACCCCTACACCCACGACCAGGTGGCGCAGATAAGGACCGAACTCAAGGAACTGCTCGACATCATTGACCACAAGGATGCTGACCGCATGCATGACTACATAGCCAAGATACGCGCCAACGTGGCAGCACAGAAATGATGCTTCTCTCGCTTCTGCTCTCCATATTCACCGTGGTGGAACTCAATTGCGAGAATCTCTTCGACGTGAAGAAGGATTCCATAAAGCAGGATGAGGCGTTCACGCCAACGGGTATATATCATTGGACGTATGCGCGATATTGGAAAAAGATAAATCATATGGGGCAGGAGATTGTTTCGTGCGGTGAACAACCGGACGGAACATTCTCCATCCCTGATCTTGTGGCGCTGTGCGAGGTGGAGAACGATTCCGTCGTGTTTGACCTTACACGGCGGTCGATGTTGCGCAATGCAGGCTATGAATATGTCGTGACTGACTCTCCCGACGAGCGTGGCATAGACGTGGCTTTGCTCTATTGTCCGCTGACATTCAAGTTGATAAGGAGTTATCCCATAAGGGTGAAACCTCTGAAGAACATGAAGCCCACGCGCGACATATTATATGTCAAGGGGCATACAGCCGACAGCGACACACTGCATGTCTTTGTGGTGCATGCTCCGAGCCGGTCGGGCGGTGAGGTGGAAACGCGTCCCAACAGGGCGGCTGTAACCAGACGGCTTGCCTTGTCGGTGGACTCCATAAGAAACATCAATCCCGATGCCAACATCATTGTGACGGGCGATTTCAACGATTCTCCCGAAGGACGAAGTATGGGCGTGCTCTTTGATGCCGGTCTCGTTTCCGTGTCTAAAGATGCCCGTGGCAGCAATAGGGCAGGGGGAAGTTATAAATACCATGGACAGTGGGAGACCATAGACCAGATGCTCCTCAGCAATAATCTTGCACAAAGAGCGGAGTGCCGTATCCATGACGCAAGTTTCCTGCTCTGTAAAGACGAAGCCTATGGGGGAGTGCAACCGTTTCGCAACTTTCAAGCGGTGAAGTGGAAAAACGGATTCAGTGATCACCTACCGCTTGTTACCAGAATCAATATGCCATAAATCAAGACAATACGTTTGCACATACCTTTATTCGTATGTGCAACTTTATAGATAAAGAGTTTAATTTTGGTTAAAGAACCCTCTCTTTGTGCCATATTGTCCTTTATAATGGTTAATTTCGCATACTAATAAATGCATTGAGTATAACTCACATATATCGAATTACACCCAATTATGTTTGAAAATTTAAGTGACAGACTAGAGCGCTCCTTTAAGATTCTCAAGGGAGAAGGCAAGATAACGGAGATCAATGTAGCAGAAACATTGAAGGATGTGCGCCGTGCGCTCCTTGATGCCGACGTAAACTATAAGGTAGCAAAGACTTTCACCGACTCGGTGAAGCAGAAAGCCCTGGGAATGAACGTGCTGACAGCCGTAAAGCCAGGACAACTCATGGTGAAACTTGTGCATGACGAACTTGCACAACTCATGGGTGGCGAGGCTACCGACATACAGTTGCAGGGTCATCCCACAGTCATCATGATGGCTGGTTTGAATGGTGCCGGTAAGACCACAATGAGTGGTAAACTTGCCAAACTGCTGAAGGAGAAACGAGGCAAGAAACCTCTGCTCGCAGCCTGCGATACATTCCGTCCTGCCGCTATGGAGCAGTTGCGCGTGCTCGGTGAGCAGGTGGAGGTGCCTGTATACGTCGAAGCGGATGCCAAGGACCCAGTTAAGGTGGCTCTCAATGCCGTGCAGGAAGCAAAGGCAAAGGGCTATGACGTGGTGATAGTCGATACCGCCGGTCGTCAGGCCATCGACGAGGAACTGATGAAGCAGGCCGAAGACATCAAGAATGCTGTAAAGCCTGACGAGATACTCTTCGTGGTGGATGCCATGACGGGTCAGGATGCTGTGAATACGGCAAAGGAATTCAATGACCGACTCGACTACACGGGTGTCATACTGACCAAACTTGATGGCGATAGCCGTGGCGGTGCAGCATTGTCTATCCGTACTGTCGTTACCAAACCGATAAAGTTTATCGGTATCAGCGAGAAGATGGACGGCATCGACGTGTTCCACCCGATGCGTATGGCTGACCGTATCCTCGGTATGGGTGACGTCGTTTCACTCGTGGAGCGCGCACAGGAGCAGTTTGACGAGGAGGAAGCAAGAAAGTTGCAGAAGAAGATCATGAAGAACAAGTTTGACTT
Organism: bacterium; assembly: GCA_963657415.1. GTDB lineage: Bacteria > Bacteroidota > Bacteroidia > Bacteroidales > Bacteroidaceae > Prevotella. Next base: position 6,132 of record CAVKNF010000136.1, read on the forward strand.
CAATGACTTCTACAACCAGATACAGCAGATAAAGAAGATGGGCAACATCAAAGACCTTGCAGGTATGATTCCAGGCATGGGCAAGGCTCTGCGCGATGTTGACATC
>CAVKNF010000137.1:0-6187 GCA_963657415.1 bacterium
CGTCAACACCAAGCTCACCCCAAGGAAGCTCAGCTGCGTTTGGCTTAGCGTAGATGGTGATCTCCTTACCGTCAACGATGATAGAGTTCTCAGTAGCCTCTACAGTGTGCTTGCCCTCACCGAACTTGCCAGCGAAACCACCCTGAGCTGTATCATACTTCAGAAGGTGAGCCAACATCTTAGGTGAAGTAAGGTCGTTGATAGCAACTACCTCATAACCCTCTGCCTCAAACATCTGACGGAAAGCCAGACGACCAATACGGCCAAAGCCGTTAATAGCAACTTTTGTCATTTTTACTTGAATTATTTGTAAGTTAAAGAAACATTTGTTTTGTTCCAACAGTAAGTCGGCATGCACCGACACACTATTTTATATGTGCAAAATTACTCAAATAATTTATATCCTAAAAGGAATGAATTGCTTTTTTAGATAAAAAAACCTAAATGTAGATATTTTGTAATACGGATATGCCAAAAACAGCCTGCTCCTACGAGTCACGCCATAGGTAAATATTCTTGATATTTCTTGCACTATTACATATTTATATCTATTTTTGCACTATAGATTGACGAATAGCATAAATAATATCCAATATAGAATCAGAATGAATAAATTTATTGAAGAATTCAAATCATTCGCCATGCGCGGCAATGTGCTCGACATGGCTGTCGGTGTAATCATAGGCGGTGCCTTCGGCAAAATCGTCAGTTCGGTGGTCGACGACATCATCATGCCTCCAATAGGATGGCTTATCGGAGGTGTCAATTTCTCCGACCTCAAGGTCACACTGCCTACAGTGGAAGTGCCTGGTGGCGACAAACTGCAAGCTGCTACCATCAACTACGGCAATTTCCTGCAGACGTGTCTTGACTTCCTCATCGTGGCCTTCTGTATATTTATTTTAATAAAGGTGGTAAACAGACTGGCAAAGAAGAAGGAAGAGAAACCTGCAGAGGCCCCTGCACCACCAGCTCCATCAGCAGAGGAGAAACTCCTTACTGAGATACGCGACCTATTGAAGGACAAATAATTGTAGAATGCACTGCGCCCTCGCTCCAAGTTTTATATAACACAGCACCCGTTTGCGTTTTATACCGAGCGAGGGTGCAGCGTTTGGTTTGTTTTGAAAAAACGCCTGTTGGTTGAAATTATTTGTTGCATTATACATAAAAGGTATAACTTTGCCAACAGCATAACAAAATAATATTGTTTGATATGAAAAAGAAACTGCTCACTATCGTTTCTGCCTTGGCAATTGCCACAACGGCAATGGCCGACGACTATGCATACCTCACTTTCAAAAAAAGTGACGGCACATTGGTATCGGTAAAGTCCAATTCTCTCATGATGTCAATTAAAGACGGAAAACTCACTGCATTTAACGCAAGCGAACACATTGATTTGACTCTGACTGACTTGGCAAGCATGTATTTCTCCACCAATAACGAAGCTACGGGCATTGATGACATCCCCGCGGCTGACGCTAAAGGCAAACTGGAGGCTTTCAGCACCCAAGGCGTCAGTTATGGTACATTCGACAACATCGAGGCTCTGAAGAAAGCTTTGCCCGAAGGTATATATATAATAAAGTCAAACGGCAAGACCTATAAAACCGCAGTAAGATGAAAAAGACAATCACTTCAGCAATATTGGCTTGTGGCATAGCCCTCACCGCTCAGGCACAGACCCTCAACGTGGTGTCTGGCAACGTGATATACGCATTCCCCGCAAGTGAGATGGGAACAGCCACCTATCAATCAGGCGAGACTCTCACCGTCATGGGCAAGACATTCAATATCAGCGATATCAGCGGCATGTATGTAGGCGACAACGAAGTGACTGACAACACTGTCACAGTGGCTTATGAAGATGACGCTACCACTGTCACAGTGGCTGGCAACATTGCCCAGTATGTCACCCCGACCGTAAGCAATGCCCATGTCAGCATAGCGCAGAGCTCTGATGTCAGCGACAACACTTGTGGCGAGATCACCTACACCCTCTCGGGATCTTCGTCTGACGGAGAATTCACCATGACTGGCTCATACAAGGCTACAGTAGAACTCACCGGACTGACTTTGACCAATCCTTCAGGTGCGCCGATTAACATACAGAACGGCAAGCGAATAGACTTCAGCATAAAGAAGGGTACTACAAACACCCTCACCGACGCTTCCGACGGTGACTGGAAGGGTTGCATAGTCTGCAAAGGACACCTCGAGATGAAGGGCAAGGGCACTCTCAACGTATACGGCAACACTGCCCACGGCATCTATGCCAAGGAGTATATAGAGATGAAGAATTGCACCGTCAACATCTTGTCTGCTGTCAAGGACGGCATCAATTGCAACCAGTATTTCCTCATGGAGAGTGGTAATCTGACGATATCGGGCGTAGGTGACGACGGCATACAGGTGTCATACAAGGATGAGACTGACCGCGAAGCTGAAGACACTGGTTCCATCACCATCTCGGGCGGCACTGTAGACATCACCATAACAGGCACAGCGTCAAAGGGACTGAAGGCCGAAGGCGACATCAACGTGGCAGACGGTACGGTGACCATAACCACATCAGGCAATGGCACTTGGGACTCTGACGAGAGCAAGACAAAGGCATCGAGCTGCATCAGTGCCGATGGTAATATCCAGATAGACGGAGGCACACTTTCGCTCACCAGCACAGGTGCCGGCGGCAAGGGCATCAATGGAGACGGCACGTTGACCATCAATGGGGGCAACATCACAGTGAGCACCACAGGTGGCATGTATGCCTATGTCAACGGCAAGGAATACACCAACTACACTGGTAATACCGACAATCTCAACAGCGACTATAAGTCTTCACCTAAGGGAATGAAGATTGACGGCAATGTGGATATCAATGGCGGCACCATCAATGTGACTACCACTGGCAACGGTGCCGAGGGCATAGAGAGCAAGGCCGTGCTTACGATAAACGACGGCACAATAGTCATCAATGCCTATGACGACGCTATCAACTCTTCGAGCCACATGTATATAAAAGGTGGCGACATCACCGTGGTGGCAAGCAATAACGACGGACTCGACAGCAACGGCAACATGTATATCAGCGGAGGCACGATAAAGGCTTTCGGCACTACATCGCCTGAGTGCGGCATCGATGCCAACGAAGAAGGCGGCTACTCGGTGATCTTCACCGGAGGCACTCTACTCGCAGTGGGCGGAGGCAACAGCGTGCCGAGCACATCGGAGTCGACACAACCATATGTATCAACATCCATGTCGGTGGCATCCAACTCTGAAATAACAATTAAGAGCGGCAACACCACTCTTGCCACATTCACCGTGCCAAGCAATTACTCATCGTCAACAAGTGGTGGCGGTGGTGGTGGCTTCGGTCCAAGAATGGGTGGCGGTCCTGGTGGCGGCGGACAAGGCGGCAACTCAAGAGGCAGTTCGATACTCATCTCTTGCGCCGGACTCACATCAGGCAACAGCTATACCATAACAATCGGCACATCATCTTCCACAGCTTCTGCAGTAATAAAAGGCAGCAATGGTGGCGGATGGCATTAAGAAAAAAGAATCTCACCTAAATGTTAATTGTGTAATCGTGTCCTGTAATACCGGCATCCGTGAGGAATCCGGTCATTGCAGGACACATTACAAAAAAGACTGACGAGCATACAACACTATTCATAGTAGGTGCTGCGTCCTCGCTGTACCTCCTACGAATACCCCAATATTTCAATATTTCCATATTTTAATATTTTAATCTTCCTAATGCGTTGCCAAAAGAAAACCGAACTCATCCTCTACCTCGCGCTATGGACGCTGCTCTTTGCCGCGCCCATAATCTCTGCCGCCATATCACTATATTACCCCTCGCAATCGGGGCTGACACAAGACGCAACTATAAGCACGGCAGCATCTTTCGACTGGGACGGAGTGTTTAGCGCATGGAAGTTGCTTGCCATGTTCTTCACCGTCTTCTGCCTGCACAACTTCCTCCTTGCCCCCATGCTCGTCTATCGCAACCGCAAGTGGACATACTGCGTAAGCGTGCTGCTTCTCATCGCCTGCTTCTCTTGCTATCAGCGACTGGGACGCCCTCACCCTCCCGCGCCAAGAGGTGAAGGCAACATGAAACCTGCCATGGAAAGACGCGATATGCCTCCACGCCAGATGGAGCACAAGATGGAGCACCCGACGACACACCAGATGGCACATCAGATGACGCATCAGATGGAGCGCCCCATGCAGCCCCCTATGGAGCGACCTAACGGAAAACCCAACGATAACAAAGACCACAAGCACGAACCGCCACGGGCTTTCGGCGGCGAAGACACCGTGGCATTCATCATCATGATGCTGCTCATCGGACTCAACATTGGAGCGAAATATTTCTTCAAGTCGCTCGACGACCGCAAGCGCATGAAACTCCTGGAGAAGGAAAACCTCAGCCGTCAACTGGAATATCTGAAATATCAGATAAACCCGCATTTCTTCATGAACACGCTCAACAACATACACGCCCTCGTCGACATCGACCCCGAACAGGCAAAGCACACCATCGAGGTGCTCTCAAAACTGATGCGCTACACGCTCTATGAAGGCAACAAGACTATGGCTCCTCTGAAGAAAGAACTCGACTTCATCACTCACTACATCGATCTCATGCGCATACGCTACACCGACAAGGTGCGCATCGACGTGTCGTTGCCCACATCCGTGCCCGACATACAGGTGCCGCCATTGCTCTTCACCACTTTCGTGGAAAACGCATTTAAGCACGGCGTCAGCTATCAGCACGACTCCTTCATCGAAGTCGGAGTCACCATAGACGAATATCTCAAGCATATCACCTTCATCTGCCGCAACAGCAAGAAGTCCGAAACGGAGGACTCCCACGGAGGCGTAGGACTGCAGAACGCACGAAAACGCCTGCAACTCATCTATGGCAACAAATACATGATGCGCATAGAGAACAGCAACGATGCATATACACTCACACTCCGGTTGCCCATCCTGCACCTAAGCGACACGCCGAAGGACACTTCTGCACAATAAGCAACAAAACATAATCATTATAAATTATAAATTGTAAATTATAAATTGTACATTATACATTATTAATATATAAAGCCATGATAAAATGTCTCGCCATAGACGATGAGCCCCTTGCTCTGCGACAACTGTCGGCATACATAGAGAAAGTGCCCTTTCTGCAACTCGTGGCAAGTTGCCAGAGCGCCCTCGATGCCTCCGCCATATTGGCCGACCAAGACATCGACACCATCTTCATCGACATCAACATGCCCGACCTCAACGGCATGGATTTCGTGCGTTCACTGCAAAATCCGCCCATCGTAGTGTTCACCACCGCCTACTCGGAATATGCCATCGAGGGCTACAAGGTAGACGCCGTGGACTATCTGCTCAAGCCCTTCGGCATGGCCGACGTGATGAAGGCAGCAGAGAAGGTGAAGCGCCAATACAACCTCTTGCACGCCGACAACGTGTCGACCATAGATGCCGACGACGCCATCTTCATCAAGAGCGACTACAAGGTGCAGCGCATCCCCGTCAGCCAAATCGTGAGCATCGAGGGCATGGGCGAATACATCAAGATATACGTGAGCGGACAGCCCAAGCCCGCCGTCGTGCTCATGAGCATGAAAAAGATGGACGAGCGACTTGCCGACCGCCACTTCATGCGAGTGCACAAGTCATACATCATCAACCTGACCTGCATCTCCGAGATGACAAAGACACGCATCACCATGACCAACGGGCAGGAAATACCCATCGGCGACAGCTATCGCAACGCTTTTACAGACTACATAGCAGGTCGCTTTCTGGAATAAAGAATGAAGTAATCATCGTAGGTGATGCGTCCCCGCTGCACCCACACACGCTCAAGGTATCTTTAGGAGGTACGGCGCCCTCGCCGTACCAGTCTATAGCGAGAAAGACCAACCGGGGAACACTTTCTTGAGTGGTACAGCGAGGGCGCTGTACCTCCTACGATAGAACTCCAATCTTCTCAACAAGCGACCATTTAAGGAAAAATATAAAGAAAAAGCCAAAAACATTTGGCAGTTTCCAAATAAAGCAGTACCTTTGCAACCGCAAACAAGAAAGGACGCACCGTTAGCTCAGTTGGTAGAGCACCTGACTCTTAATCAGGGTGTCCAGGGTT
>CAVKNF010000138.1:0-1370 GCA_963657415.1 bacterium
AAATGCTTTTGATTATAGTTTCTTTGTTGTAACTTTGTTGCACAAATTCAACGTGCAACAAAATCAAAACAACCTGAATTATGAAGAACAGAAGCAGTATTACTCTTAGGCAAAGGGCCCTGCCAAGCGGCAGGACTACCCTCTATCTTGACATCATTTGCCGGGGCAAGCGGAAAGTCGAGTCTCTGAAGTTATTCCTTGTTCCTGAAACATCACGGGTGGACAGGCAGAAAAACAAAGAGACAATGAAACTGGCTGAGACCATTCTTGCAAAGCGCATTGTCGACGCACAAAACAGGGAATTCGGACTTGTGACCGACTATGCGGAGGAAACGTATTTCTACGACTACTATGTGGCGATGACTGAAAAGCGGTGGGGCGAAGAAAGTCAAGGCAATTGGGGCAACTGGAAATGCTGCCTGAAGCACATAGAAAAGTACGATCCAAATCTGAAAAACCTCACCTTTGCAGACATCGACAAAGAATGGGTGCAGGGATTTAGGGACTATCTGGACAAAGAGGCTTGCGCCTGGGGGTGCGACTATAGGAAGCGTGTCAAAGATCATCCGCTGTCGAGAAACAGCAAACTGAGTTACTTCAACAAACTCAGGGCGTGCCTCAATCAGGCGCAGGAAGACGGCATCATCAAAAGCAATCCCGCACGAGGCGTGGAGAACTTCAGGGAGGAAGAGGGTACAAGGATGTATCTCACCATCGAAGAGCTCAAGACACTCGCAAAATCAGAGTGCGAATATCCCTACATCAAACAGGCGTTCCTGTTTTCATGCCTGACTGGTCTTAGACGTAGCGACGTTATCCGGCTGACGTGGGGTGACGTGCACCATCAGGATAACTTCACACGCATCATCTTCAAGCAGAAGAAGACTGGCGGACTGGAGTATCTCGACATCTCTGCTCAGGCGGCGGAACTGCTTGGAGAGAGGGGACTGCCTAATGAACCAGTATTTGGTGACCTCCATTCCCCGTCGGTCACCAACGAGGCTATAAAGCGCTGGGTGCTGAGGTGTGGCATCCAGAAGGACATAACCTTCCATTGCGCCCGCCATACCTTTGCCGTGATGATGCTCGACCTCGGTACGGATATCTACACCGTGTCGAAGTTGCTCGGACACCGTGAACTGTCAACGACACAGCGCTATGCCAAGGTGCTCGACAAGAACAAGCAAAAGGCGGTGTCGATGATACCCGACATCATGTGACGATGCGAGACTAAGGTCTTTATATATATTATAATGTAGTCAAGGGGCTATGGCGTGACGGCTGTAGTCCCTTTTTTATTTGTCCATCATCTTTTCGTAGACCTTGATGAGCCGTTCTTTTTCGGCAAGCAATGCCTCCAGCGCCTTCAC
>CAVKNF010000138.1:1771-6176 GCA_963657415.1 bacterium
TAAGTAAGTAACTAAATAAGTTGATGCAAAGATAAGCATTTTATTCAGATAAGTAAGTAACTAAGTTAATAAAAAGAACTATGACAAAGCAAGAATTTGAAACCCTGACGGGAATGACAACAACCATTGAAGAGTTTGAGAGAGCGAACAAGATGTATATGAACGCCTGGGCAATGGATAAGCAGGAGTTCTGCGAACTGTGGCGAAAGGGCGATTTCCTCTGCATCATGGATGAACTGCTGAAGAATATCGAAGCGCAGGAAATGAGAGTGGCGCAGGAAAAGAATACCAATGTCAAGGCTCTGCATGACGTGAAGGAAATGGCTGACACCATGCTCAGGAAGGCGGACGAATATGACGATGGCGAACTGAAAATCGTGGTTACTCGTATCGTAGGCATCCGCGAGGCGGCGCTGATAGACTTGAAGTATGGTCTCAACCTTAGCCGTGACGAGAAAGATTACATTGCAAAAAACCTCAAATAACCATTACGACTATGTTTAACATTGAATCAACATCAAACGCCATCACGGCGGAGCAGTTCAAGGAACTAAGCGACAAACTCGACCGTATAGAGCAAATGCTACTCGGAGCGACAAAGCCCGTATTGACGCTTAATGACTGCGCCCGATACACGGGCTATTCCCGACAACACATCTACAAGATGACTTCATGCAACGAGATACCCTATTACAAGCCAAATGGCGGTGTAATATTCTTCGACAAGGCCGAGATAGACAAATGGCTACTGCGCAACAGGCAGGCGACGAGTGAGGAAATAGAGCGCCGGGCGACAACCTACTGCAGGACGCGCGGTGCAGGCAGACGGAAATAGCATTAAAAGACAAACAGCGATATGACAACATTGGAGAAAATAACAAGAGACGACCTGAGGGAGATGTCCGACGGCGAAACAAGGCAATTTAAATTGGCTACCGTGGGAGCCTGCTACAGCGGAAAAGCCACAGCATACCAACTGCAATACCTTATCGGGTGCAAATTCAGGGTGGTGGTTGACCCGGTAAATCAGATAGTAGCAATAACAAGAAACAACATTCAATAAAACAAAAGGGAGGAAACAACAATATGGAGGCAATAACATTCAACTGGCGCTACTGGGTGCTGACATTCATCGGATTTTTGGCTTTTGCCTGTATGGTAGGTATGCCACATGACACCAATCCGCATTACTGGACTATCGTGATATGCTCCAAGGTGGCGGGTGTGGCTTTCGCCGTGCTGGGTTATTACCTCTATGTGAAGTTTGCCCAAAGCGGAAAGATAGACAACATCATCGAGTATCTCGAAAGTGACGAAGACTAAACGGAAATTATCAACATTACAAACCAAAATACTAATCATGCAAACGGAATTTAATTTCAATGTGCACGTGAACATCGGCATGACACCCGAAGTGGCAAGTCTGATGGAGCGCCTTATCGGGTGTTTGAAGGCACCCATAGCACAAGTAGTGGATGCGCCCGCCGTGGAAACGGCGCAAGCAGTGCAAGCAGAATCCACGCCACAAAAGCCCGAAGCACCAGCAAAGGAGACATCCGAAGCAGAGGCGAAGCCGAAAGAACTGACTGAGGAAGACGTGAGAACGGCAATGCACGTCACACGCCAGCGCATCGAGGGCGAAGACTACAGGGAAAACACCAAGAGCGAGGGTTATGAGAAATACCACAAGATGCTCACGGCGCAATTCAAGAATATCGCCTCTTTGCTTGGAGCAGAGAAACCAAGCCTGCTGACTGGAGAACAGCGCCAGGCATTCATTACGGCGTGCGACGAACTGCGTGTGAAGGAAGACGGGACAATAGGCACTGATGCGCCATTCTAAGGAAGGAGGACACTATGCCAAGTCAACACGCATTACTATCGCCCAGTAGCGCCCACAGGTGGTTACATTGCACGGCGTCGCCCTTGCTGGAGAGAGACGTGGAAGATACGGGTAGCGTATTCGCCGAGGAGGGCACACTCGCGCACGCCTATTGCGCTAAGAAACTGAAAGACTTCTTAGGCTTATCGCATGAGGAAGAAGACAGCGAGATAGGGCAACTCAACGGTCAGTACCATACTGGGGAGATGGACGAATACACGGATGTCTACAAGGCTATCGTACTGGAGAAATACAACGTAGCGAGGGAAAAGACACATGACGCCCGTCTGCTTGTAGAGGTACGTCTTGATTTCCGCAAGTACATACCCGATTCTTTCGGTACATCTGATGCCGTGATAATAGCCGATGGCGTGATGGAGGTGATAGACTTCAAATACGGCAAGGGCGTGGAAGTGTCAGCGGTGGAAAATCCGCAGATGATGATTTATGCCCTCGGAGCGTGGGAAATGTTCAACTTCGAGTATGACATCCGAGAGGTACGCATGACCATCATACAGCCCCGCATCGGCAATATCTCAGAGTTCACCATGACTGCCACGGCATTGCTTGCGTGGGCGAATGGCGAACTTAAGGAGAAAGCCAAGGAAGCCTACAAGGGCGGTGAGCAGATGGCGGGTGACTGGTGCCGTTTCTGCAAAGTAAAGTCAAGATGCGGAAAACTCGCAGACACCTGCCTAAAGGTAGTGAATGATCATCCTCAGAATGCGCTCATGAGCGACCTGCAGATAGCGAGACAAGTGCTCCCGATGCTCCCGGTAGTGAAGTCATGGATGGCGGGCGTGGAAGAGTATACACTCAATAAAGCGCTCAGCGGTGCCCACTTTGAGGGGTACAAGCTCGTAGAGGGGCGTAGCGTTAGGAAAATCACCAACCAAGAGGCTGTGATGGATGCGCTCGATGAAGCGGGATTTGATAGTGAAGCCTACCTGAAGCCCACGGAACTGAGAGGCCTTACCGACCTGGAGAAGGTAATCGGAAAGAAGCGCTTCAATGACCTCTGCTCGCAGTACATCACCAAGCCACAGGGCAAACCGACGCTTGTGCCTGAGTCCGACAAGCGCCCGGTATTCAATTCCTCGGAGGAGGATTTCAAGGACTTATAAAGTAATCACATTATTCACCAATTTAATATTCAACACAACTATGATTGACCCGAAAATCATCAATGAAACAAAGGTAGTATTCGGCCCGTGCCGACTCAGTTACACACACGTATTCCAGAAATACAGCCCCAACGGCGACGATGAGGGCAAGTATATGACCAATGTGCTCATACCGAAATCGGAGAAGAAGACCGTGGACGCCATCAACAGCGCCATAGAGGCGGCGAAGAAAAATGCCATCGTGGCTAAGTGGGGAGGCAAAGAACCTAAGAAACTCGACTTGCCACTGCGTGACGGTGACGACAGGGATGACGAGGTCTATGCCGACCATTTCTTTATCAATGCTAAGGCTAACACACGTCCGGGCATTATAGACCGTAAGAAGATAGCCATCGTGGACGAAGAGGAAATCTATAGCGGCGTGTGGGCGATAATGTCAGTGACATTCTATGGCTACGACGTGAGCGGTAACAAGGGCGTAGCCTGCGGTCTTAACAACATTATGAAGTTTAAGGACGATGATCATCTTGGAAGCAGAGTTTCGGCTGAAGCCGATTTCGGCGGTATTGACGGCATCGACGATGAGGACGACGATGACTTGTAATTCATAATATACACTCTTTTCATCACTTTATAATTTAAGTACTGCACCCCGGCGGTGAACTATGGATTAAACGCCTCGGAAACACCGTCGGGGTCTTTTTACCTAAACATTATGAAGGAACTCGGAATAGACATAGAGACCTACAGCAGTAACGACATATCCACGTGTGGTGTATATAAATATGTAGAAGCCGATGACTTCGACATCCTGCTATTCGGATATTGCATCGACGGCGGTGAGGTGCAGTGTGTAGACCTCGCAAGTGGCGAGCAGTTGCCCGATGGCATTCTGCAAGCGCTGACCGACCCGAATGTGATTAAAACCGCTTACAATGCATCCTTTGAGCGTATCTGCATAGGACGCTGGCTCGGACTGGAAGGCAGACTCGACTCCCGGCAATGGAGATGCACCATGGTAAGAGCAGCGCGTATGGGACTGCCCCTGTCGCTGGCTCAGTGTGGCGAAGTGCTCCGACTGGAGCAGGGCAAGATGAGCGAAGGACGGGCGCTGATAAGATATTTCAGCATGCCTAACAAGCAGACACGCCACGGCATAACTAAGTATATACGCCACAAGCCTCAGGATGACCCCGAGAAATGGGCTACATTCAAGGCTTACAACGTGAGAGACGTGGAGGTGGAGCAAGCCATACTGCGTAAGGTGAAGCGTCTGGAGGTGCCACAGTGGGATGAAGACCTCTATGTGGCAGACCAGCGCATCAATGACCGGGGAGTGATGATAGACCGCCTCTTGGTAGACAACGCCGCCCGCTTCGACTCTGAGTATAAAGCCGAA
>CAVKNF010000139.1:0-6116 GCA_963657415.1 bacterium
ACCCGTGACCTCCTGCGTGACAGGCAGGCATTCTAACCAGCTGAACTAACGCACCTTTCCGTGTTTGCGGTTGCAAAGGTACTACTTTTTTCTTAATCTCCAAAACATTTCCCTACTTTTTACAATATTTTCTGGTAAACAAGGGCGTTTTTATAGCTTTTGCCGTCGATTAACCAGTCCATGAGGGTCGATTTGCATGTAAAAGAGCATTTATTGAAGAGTCTTAGCGAAGGCATATTGTCCTCTGCTATGATGGCATAAAGTTGGTGCATGTGGAGCACATCCGTGGCATATTCCTCTATCTGTCGGATGGCTTCCTGCGCTATACCCTTGTTTTGATGTTCCCTTATAATTATTATGCCAAGTTCGGCCCGCAGGTTGCGCGGGTCAAAGTTTGACAGGTCTATAAGTCCCACGGGCATCTCGTCGCGTTCTATCACCAGTCGCAGTTGCTTGTCGGTGTAGATATCACCCGTCGTTGACAGTATGTAGTTGCAGAGAAACTGTCGCGAGTAAGGCATGTTGGTGTTGCCGACAGCCCAGAATGCGGTGTCGTTCTCCACAGCGAAGAGTATGTCGATGTCGTCAGGCTCGAGTGCTCGCAGCTTTATCATGGTTTTTCAGTTTCTAAGTCGAAGATTACTTCCGATTGAGTGATGATTTTCCTTGTGTTGTTGTCGTAAGTGCCAATGGTTATCCATGGTTTTACATTCATTTCGAATGTGTGGAATATCTGTCCGTAACTGTAGGCATGCACGTCATAGACGATGACGAGAGGTTTTCCCTCGGGCAAGTCCAGCGACTGGTGTCCGTCGGGCATAGTGCCCACTGTGCCCTCATAATATTCCGCATCAAGTCCCTTTGCCTCCGCTATCTCGCGACATTGCGACAGGGTGAATGCCGAACCGATAAATATATATGTCGGTTGCTGGCGGTCTTCCCTTCTGCGCATCCCCAGGCTGTCGCGGCAGTTGTTATACATCATCTTGCAGAGAGCCATTGTCGCCTTTGCCATGATGGCGGTCTTTATAGGCAGGGAGATGAGGAATGACAAGTGACCGTATTTCTTCTGGAAGAAGATGAGCATGGCGTCATAGAATACGTGTATATAACGGAATGACGACTTCTGTGTGCTCTCTCCCTTGTAGTGCAGGATGGAGTAGGGCAGATACCAGTTTGTCCACCCTTCCTGCTGTATGCTGTAACTCAGGTCTATGTCCTCGCCATACATGAAATAGTCTTCATCCAACATGCCCACCTGCATCAGCGGTTCGCGCCTAAGCATGCAGAACGCACCGCTGACGATGTCAATCTCGTGAGGTTCGTCCCATGAGATGCCGCTCATATAGTAGCGTCCGAAACGCTTGCTCTTGGGAAATAGCGAACACAGACCGCATATCTTGTAGAAAGCTGTCATTGGCGACGGCGTGCCGCGTCGGCTTTCCAGGGCATTGCTGCCGTCAGACTTTATCATCCTCACGCCAGTGGCTCCAGAGTCGGCATGGCTATCCATAAAGTCCAGCACCTTGTGGATAGTGTCCTCCACCACGATGGTGTCGGGGTTTACTAATAGCACATATTCGCTCGACGACTGCTTGATGCCGAGGTTGTTTGCCTTGGCAAAGCCCAAGTTATGATTGCTCGCTATGATGCGTATGCGCTTGCCGAAGCGGTTGCGCAAGTATTCCACCGACCCGTCCTTAGAGTGGTTGTCCACCACTATCACCTCGCCGTCGATGTCGCGCATGGCCCAGAGCAATGATGTGAGACATTGCTCCAAGTAGTATTTTACGTTATATGAAACGATTATCGCCGAGAGTTTCTTCATTCCGTTTCGTTCTTGCATCGTGATTTGGAAGGATAGACAAACACCATTGCCAATACGAGTATTATGGCGAGATAGCCGAAGGCGGGTATCATATAGTAATAATATAATAATGTGTTGGCCAACATAGGCAATGCCATCATCAGTATTCTTGCCGAGGCTATCATCACGTAGTTATGCCATGACTCATTCGCCTTCTTTGCTATAGACTCAAACTTCATCAGCCTTAATGCCACGGGTATGACGCAAAGTGTTATCAACTCCATGACGCCCAAGGTGATGACCTCCTGCGTATTGTTGTTTGCCTCTATTCCCCATCCGCATTCCATCAGTCCCGTCTCGCATGTCGCGGCAAAGACTATGGCAAGGATTGTCGGAGTGAGGTATAGTGACTTGAGTATTGTCGTTCTGTCCTTCATCTATCGGTTATTTCTGAAAGGGAGTCCTGTTTATTATGGACCTGCCGAGCGTCACCTCGTCGGTATATTCTATCTCGTTGCCCACGGAGATGCCTCGCGCTATGACGGTGAGTTTCACGTCCATGCCAGCCAACTTGCGCGAGATGTAGAAGTTTGTCGTGTCGCCCTCCATGGTGGAACTCAGCGCCAGTATAACCTCATTGATGCCTCCGTCAGCCACTCGGTTTACCAATGACTCTATCTCTATGTCCGATGGACCTATGCCGTCCATAGGCGATATGATACCGCCGAGCACATGATAGAGACCATGATACTGCTGTGTGTTTTCTATCGCCATCACGTCCTGCACATTCTCCACCACACACACCGTCGTGTCGTCGCGCCGTGGGTTGGAGCATATGGGGCAGATGTCGTCGTCGCTGATGTTATGACATACACGGCAGTACTTCACGTTATGACGCAGATCCGTCACTGCATTTGCCAACCTGTCCGCCTCCTCTTTTGGGCGTCGCAGCATATGCAATGCAAGTCGCAGGGCTGTCTTGCGTCCTACGCCAGGCAGCCCTGCCAACTCTTCTACTGCCTTTTCAAGCAGTGCGGAAGGATATTGCTGTGTCATTCAGTCTCAGTTTCTTCCTTCTTCTCCTCCTTGACAAAAGTGTGCTTCCATTTTATGAACAGCACGAATGTCAGCAATGTGACGAGACCTCCGAGCAGGTAGGAGATGTTGGTAGGCCAACTCAGACCCTCGGGAGCCACCAGTATGTAGGTGGAACATACCATCGTCATAAACAGTGCCGGCACGAGTCCCACGATATAGAGTTTCTTCTCCCTAGCGAGCCATACTGTGATAGCCCACAGGGTGCATACCGACAGCATCTGGTTGGTCCACGCCAGATAGCGCCATATCACGGAGAAGTCTACAAATAGGAGCAGTATTGCCAATGCGAATACAGGCAGAGCCGCAGTTATGCGCTGCCATATCTTCTTCTGCGAGAAGTGTATGAAGTCGGCGATTATCAGTCGTGCGCAGCGGAATGCGGTGTCACCTGTAGTGATAGGCGCTGCCACCACTCCTAAGAGGGCGAGTATGGCTCCCGTGGTTCCCATCCACGAGTTGCAGAGGTCATTGACGATGATGGCTGGGTTCACGCTGTGAGTGCCGTTGCCGGTAAGAGCGTTCCACAGTTTCTCGTAAGGTGTGCTGCCCATGGCATCCAATGAGTCAGCAAACTTGATAGCGGCTGCTGCCCATATCAGGGCTACCAGTCCTTCGGTAATCATGGCACCATAGAATGCCGGACGACCGTATTTCTCGTTCTTTAGGCATCGTGCCATCATAGGCGACTGTGTGGCATGGAATCCCGACACGGCACCGCAGGTGATGGTGATGCACAAGCCAGGGAATAGCGGTATGCTCTTCACTGGATAGTGGTCGGTGAAAGCCTCTGTCACCTCAGGTATATTGCCCGGTTGGGTGAAGATGCAGAAGAACACCCCTATGGCCATGATGAGGATGGCAAGACCGAAGACGGGATATATATTTCCGATAAGTTTGTCTATCGGAAGCATTGTCGCGAGAAAATAATAGAGGAAGATGATGATAAGCCAGAAGGAGTAGTTGCCAAATATGCCCCATGACGATGTCATGTCGGCAAGGAGTCCTGCAGGAGTCGTGGCGAAGACATTGCCCACCATGATCATCAGTATCATCGAGAGCACGCACATAAACTGGCGCACTCTGTTGCCCAACTGTGCTCCTATAATCTCAGGCAGCGACTCGCCGTTGCGGCGCAGCGAGATCATACCCGACAGGTAGTCATGCACGGCTCCGCCGAAGATACATCCGAAGACTATCCACAAGTAGGCTGCAGGTCCGAAGAGAATACCTTGTATGGTACCGAAGATAGGACCTGTACCGGCGATGTTGAGAAACTGTACGAGATACACCTTCCATGTCGGCATTGGCAGGAAGTCCACTCCGTCTTGCAATGCATAGCACGGAGTCTTGCGGTTCTTGTCGGCGCCAAACATGCGCTCGACAAACGCGCCATAGATGAAATAGCCCAGCACGAGGGCTATCATTCCTACTACAAAAGAAATCATTGTTTTATTGAAATTTTGTCTATACTTTCTCTCTTGATATAACTTGGCAAAGTTAGTAAAAATATATGATATTGTTACTACTAATGTGCGTTATTTCATAAATCCCTTGGCAAGTCCGCCCTCGCTCGTCTCCTTATATAGCGACGGCAGGTCGTGACCAGTCTGTCGCATCACCTCTATCACGCGGTCAAACGACACGCTGTGATGACCGTCGGAGAATGAAGCGTAAAGGTCGGCATCCAGTGCTCTGGCGGCAGCAAAGGCATTGCGCTCTATGCACGGTATCTGCACCAGTCCGCACACAGGGTCGCAGGTCATGCCGAGGTGATGCTCCAGTCCCATCTCGGCGGCATATTCCACCTGTGCCGGACTGCCACCGAAGAGTTGGCATGCTGCGGCAGAAGCCATGGCGCAAGCCACGCCCACTTCACCCTGACAACCCACGTCAGCACCGCTTATCGATGCGTTTTGCTTCACTATGTTGCCTATGAGTCCGGCTGTAGCCAAGGCGCGGAGTATTCGCTGTTCGCTCATGTCATGTGCCGTGTGCAGATGATAGAGCACTGCCGGCAACACGCCGCACGCTCCGCAGGTCGGTGCAGTCACGATGGTGCCTCCCGACGCGTTCTCTTCGCTCACCGCCAGCGCGTAAGAGTAGACCAGTCCACGGCTCTGCAGCGAAGACCTATAGCCCTTGGCTTTGATATAGTAAGTGGCAGCCTTGCGCTGCAGTTTGAGCGGTCCGGGGAGCACTCCCTCATGGCTCAGTCCCTGCTGTATGGCTTGCTTCATCGTCTGCCACACCATGTCGAGAAAGTTCCATATGTCCGTGCCCTCGCACTTTTCCACGTATTCCCAGTAGGAGCGCCCGTTGTCGTAGCACCATTTCTGTATCTCCGACATCGTGTTGAGGTCGTAGACATCCTCCGCCCCGAGTTCGCTCTGCCCGTCAGTACCGTCGGAGATGGCGCCTCCTCCGATGCTGTATACCGTCCACACGTCCATGACCTTGCCGTCTTTGTCTTTGCCGACAAACTTCATTCCGTTGGGGTGGAAGGGCAGAAACGTCTGCGGTTCCCATATGATGTGCAAGGCATCCTTGCCGAACACCTCCTCTATGGCTACGTCGGTCATGTGTCCCTTGCCTGTGGCGGCGAGAGAGCCGTAGAGCGTCACCTCATATGATGAGGCTTCATGGCAACGCTCGAGAAATATCTTTGCTGCGCGCTGCGGTCCCATCGTGTGGCTGCTCGAAGGGCCTTTGCCCACTCTATATAGTTCCTTAAGTGATTTCATCGTGTGGTTTTATGTCGTCAGTATGGTCTACATTATTAATATAACATGCAAAGTTAATAAAATAATATGGAAATATGGAAATATTGAAAGATGAATAACCCCTTCCCCCCTGACCCCTCCCGAGGGAATAACCCCTCCCTGACCCTCCCCAGGGAGGGAAAGGAAAGATGATGTTCATTAGGAGGTACAGCGCCCTCGCTGTACCATCGCAAGCGGGCTAAAGGTAACCATAGTAGTTGCAGCGTCCCCGCTGCAACCTTCCTCTATAAACAATCCCTCCAAATAGGGGGCAAAGCGGGGACGCTTCGCCTACTATGAATACTATTGTTTGCTCACGAGGGTGCAGCTAAGGCGCTGCACCTCCTATTAGTTACCATTTTTCAATATTTCCATTTTTCGATATTAACTGGCGCTACACCTCCTATGAAATGATGTAAGGAGCCTGCTTTGTCGCTTGCAGAACCTTGATG
>CAVKNF010000140.1:0-6055 GCA_963657415.1 bacterium
CGACAGAACCCTGCACGTCACCCTTGACGATAAGGTTGAGTTCGTGGAACTCTCCAAGAGCTATACGGTGTGCAATCTCCTCCAGAGAGAGGGTCTTGGTGGTACGCAGACTCTGCTCACGCTGCAACTGCAGACGCTTGTTGGTGATGTCACGTGCCTCATGCTCATTCTCCATGATGTGGAATGAGTCTCCTGCCTGTGGAGCACCGTTAAGACCGAGGATGATGGCAGGCTCCGAAGGACCTACCTTCTCGAGTCGCTGGTTACGCTCGTTGAACATGGCCTTGATACGTCCGTAACTTGTACCTGCCACCACTACGTCGCCTACCTTCAGTGTACCGTTGGATACGAGCACAGTAGACACATAGCCACGACCTTTGTCGAGTGAAGACTCAATGATGGAACCCATAGCCTTTCTGTTTGGATTGGCTTTCAGGTCGAGCATCTCTGCCTCGAGAAGCACCTTCTCAAGAAGGTCATTGACTCCAATACCCTTCTTAGCAGATATCTCCTGGCACTGGTACTTACCACCCCACTCCTCTACAAGGAGGTTCATCTGAGCGAGGTCTTCACGTATCTTATCAGGATTTGCTCCCGGCTTGTCTATCTTGTTGATGGCAAATACCATCGGCACGCTTGCAGCCTGTGCATGAGCGATAGCCTCCTTGGTGGTAGGCATCACTGAGTCATCGGCTGCGATGATGATGATAGCGATATCGGTCACCTGAGTACCGCGGGCACGCATGGCGGTGAACGCCTCGTGACCAGGAGTATCAAGGAATGTGATGTGACGGCCGTCATCAAGTTTTACATTGTATGCACCGATATGCTGGGTAATACCTCCTGCCTCACCAGCGATGACATTAGTCTTGCGGATATAATCGAGGAGAGATGTCTTACCGTGGTCTACGTGACCCATCACAGTGACGATAGGAGCACGTGGGATAAGATCATTCTCGTCATCTTCCTCTTCGGTGATGGCGTTCTGCACCTCAGCGCTGACATACTCGGTAGAATAACCGAACTCATCAGCCACGATATTGATGGTCTCGGCATCAAGTCGCTGGTTGATAGATGCCATCACACCGATAGACATCAGAGTACCGATAACCTGGTTGACACCGACATTCATCATGGTGGCAAGTTCGGACACGGTCACAAACTCGGTCAACTTCAGCACCTTGCTCTCTGCATTCTCAGCAGCAAGTTCTGCCTCACGCTGTTCCACAAAGGCATCACGACGCTCCTTACGGTATTTAGCACCCTTCTTGTTCTGGGTCTGCTTGTTGGTAAGGCGTGCCAAAGTTTCCTTTACCTGACGTGCTACAGCCTCGTCGTCTACCTCAAGTGGACGCTGGTTGCCCTTCTTCTTGTTATTCTTGTTCTTGTTATTCTTGTTGCCCTGTTGGTTTTGGTTATTACCACCACCATTGTTGTTGCGGCGAGCAGGATTCTGGTTGGCAGCGTCATTGATATTCACACGCTCCCTTCCTATGCGTAGGCGCTTCTTCTTCTCGCTGTTTTCTCCATTGCCGGCAGCCTTCTCCTCACGCTCTTTCTTGCGCTCCTCCTTTGTCTTCTTCTTCGGACGGGTGCTCTGATTGATAGCGTCAAGGTCAATTTTGCCCACGACGGTCATCTTAGGAGCATTTGCAAGATGCAGGTCGCTCTTGAGCTGGAATATCTCCACTTCCTTCTTTGGTTTCTCCCCTGCCGGTGCTGGAGTCTCCGCCTTTGGCTCTTCTGCCTTTGGAGTTTCAACTTCAGCTGCAGGCTTAGAAACTTCTGCTGGGTGTGGTGCCACTTCAGGTGCCTTTTCTACAGGTTTCTCTGCTTTCTCCTCCACAGGAGCCTCCACTGGCTTCACCTCTTCGGGTTTCTCTTCCTTCTTTGGTTCCACCACCACTTCTGGTTCGGGCTTCTGCTCCATAGGTTCTGGAGCAGGAGTTTCCTGCTTCACTGGTTCTGGTTCCTTCTCTAGTTCTGGAGCCACGACCTCTGCCTGCGGCTCCTCTACAGGAGTCTCCACGGGTTTTGTCTTATCGCCGTCAAGGTCTATCTTGCCTATTGGTTTAAACTGAGGTATCTCGGGCTGCGCCAGCAGGTCCTCACCTCTCAGTCCATCTTCTTTCTTCTTTTGCTTTTGCTCCTTCTGCTTTTTCGGGAACAGTTTTTCAGCCTGCGAGCGCACCTCGGCATCTCCCTTAAAGTGTGACTCGAGGGCTTCGAATTGCTCATCGCTGAGTTTAAAATTAAGGTCCGCCTTTATCTCTCCCAGACTAGGTTTCTTTTCAAGGAACTCTACGGCTGTCTGTATGCCTATGTTCAGTTCACGTAATGCTTTGTTTAATCTAACGCTCATCTATGCTTTTCTACTATTTGTAACTTGTTTTCTTACGTCGGAGCAACTTCTTTAGGGGAAGCAATCAGAAGATCAATCCTCAAATTCTGACTTGAGAATCTCGAGCAGCTTGTCAACAGTCTCCTCTTCGAGGTCTGCCTTCTCTATAAGGAACTCGCGTGGAGCACGGAGCACCTGCTTGGCAGTGTCGAGACCGATGCCCTTGATGGCGTCGATAACCCACTGGTCCACCTCGTCAGAGAATTCATCAAGATATATATCCTCCTCATTGTCGCTCTCGTCAATCTCGCGGAACACGTCGATGGTGTATTCGGTAAGCATTGAAGCGAGTTTGATGTTGAGTCCGCCACGACCAATAGCAAGGCTCACCTCGTCTGGTTTGAGGAACACCTCTGCCTTGTGGTTCTCCTCATCGATATTGATGCTGCTTACCTTTGCAGGGCTAAGTGCACGCTGGATGAAGAGTTTGATATTGGATGTATAGTTGATGACATCGATATTTTCATTGCAGAGTTCACGCACGATGCCGTGTACACGACTACCGCGCACTCCGACGCATGCTCCTACTGGGTCTATGCGGTCGTCATAACTTTCCACTGCTATCTTCGCACGCTCGCCTGGCATACGCACAATCTTCTTTATTGAGATAAGACCGTCATTGATTTCTGGTACTTCTGCCTCGAGAAGTTTCTGCAGGAACAATGGACTTGTGCGCGAGAGGATAATCTTCGGATTGTTGTTCTCGTTGTCCACTCTTGCTATAACGGCACGCACGGTCTCTCCCTTGCGGTAAACGTCGCTTGGTATCTGCTCTGACTTGGGAAGTATGAGTTCATTGTTCTCATCATCCACGAGGAGAACCTCGCGCTTCCACACCTGATAAACCTCACAACTGACGATGTCGCCCACGCGGTTCTTGTACTTATTGTAAAGGGAATCATGCTCCAGTTCGAGAATCTTGCTTGCCAATGTCTGGCGCAGGTTAAGGATAGCACGACGACCAAACTTGGCAAAGTCTACCGACTCCGACACTTCCTCGCCCACCTCATAGTCAGCCTCAATCTTCTGAGCCTCGCTAAGGGCTATCTCCTTGTTCTCGTCCTGCACCTCACCGTCAGGCACTACAATACGGTTTCTGTAGATTTCGAAATCACCCTTGTCAGGATTGACGATGACATCAATATTCTCGTCACTTCCGAAAATCTTGGCAAGAGCATTACGGAAACTCTCCTCCAGCACGCTCACCAATGTGGCACGGTCGATATTCTTTGTCTCGTTAAACTCACGAAACGTGTCGATCATGCTTGTAGTCACTTCTGCTTTCTTTACCATTATTATATTGTCTTTTTTATATTCTTATTTGAAGCTGATGAGATACTTGCAGTATTTCACCTTGTCCATATTGTAGGTATGGTCAACATCCATCTTCACCGGACGTTTCTTGCCCTCCACGACAACCTTCTCGTTGCATGTGACAACAAAATCTGTGCCGTCGACACTCTTGAGCACACCTGTCACCTTCTTGCCGTCAGCATCGAGTACTTCCACTTTCTGACCGATGAAGTTGTGATACTGCTGTGGCACCTTGAATGGCTGTCCCAATCCTGCAGAACCCACCTCAAGTTCATAGTCAGCATCATCACGGTTGAGATGTTCCTCTATATAACGGCTCAGTGCGGCACAGTCTTCTATCCACACTCCGTCAGCATGGTCAATCTCCACTACGATGCAGTTGTCTTCGCTGATTTCCACATCCACGAGAAAATACTCTTTGTCTTTGAGCCATTCTCCCACAATGTCAATTACGGTCTTCTTGTCAATCATGTCTTTGTAAGAAAAACAATCGGTTGTCTTTATATATCTTTGCTAATTAAAGAAAAATGAGAAGTCTCGTGCGAGACCTCTCATTCCTCCGAACGAATGCAAAGTTACTAACAAAACTCTAACTTCGCAAGTTTTTCTTATATTTTTTACATTTACTCCTACTTAAAGTAATACAGGAATGTGGCAATACCCTGCAATGCGGGTTTCCGCTGGCCCTCTATTTCTATTGTTATCTCCACTTCGGCCTTGCAGATTCCCCTAAGGTTTTGTATTCCGTGGAGTTTAGCCACCAGGCGCACACGGCTGCCTGTCAATACGGGCTGACCGAAGCGCATCTTGTCCATACCATAGTTGACGAGCATGGTGATATTGTTCACCTGAATAATCTGCTCCCAAAGATGTGGCAACAAAGAAAGCGTAAGATATCCATGGGCAATAGTACTCTTGTATGGGCTTTCTGCCTTTGCTCGCTCTGTGTCAACATGTATCCACTGGTGATCCAATGTAGCGTCTGCAAACATGTTTATGCGTTCCTGGTCAACGGTCAACCAGTCTGAGCATCCGAGTTCTTTGCCTTCATAAGAGGCAAACTCTTCGTAGTTGTTTATTATAAGCTTTTCCATATCAATATATTTTTATCTGTTAGTCTGTTGCAAAGTTAACAAAAAAGTGTCACACTCTGCTACCCAGACGCAACATCCAATAAAACAATCCTATTAAACCCAACAATGCTCCGGCATAACCTATATAACTTATGGAACTGTGGGTACAGATTACACCGCCGAGATATGCTCCGCTACCTATTCCGAGATTGAATATACCGGAGAATATAGACATCGCCACAGAGGTACTCTCAGGCGTTGTGATATACATTATGTTCGACTGCATAGCCACATTATATGCCGTGGCTGCCATTCCCCACAACACGCATACCGCAATGACAACGGATGTGCTTGCAGATACAGGATAGAGCAACGCAAGGCACACAGACGTGCAGAGCACCATAGCGGTAATGAAGTTCTTGCGGTTGCGGTTATAGAACTTAGAGAATACTATACTGCCCAAGAATCCTGCACCACCATAAAACATGAGCGTGGTCGTGACCATCGACTCATTCATAAGTGACACTTGACTCAAGAAGGGTTCTATATAACTATATGCCACATAGTAAGATGTTGCTATGAACAAAGTGAAGATATACAGTCCAGTTATGCCGCGTTGCTTCAACAATGTCGGCAACTTCTTCACAGAAAAACCTCCCCTACTTGGAAGTTTGGGCAAACGGAAGGCAGTGTACAAGAATGTAAAGGCAGAAAAGAATCCTACACAAAGGAATGTCATTCGCCAACCCACATGCAGACCGATAATACGACCCAAGGGCATGCCAAGTATCATCGCTACGGAAGAACCCGTCACCACCATGCTCAATGCAACAGAACGGTACTTGTCAGGAACAATGCGTACTGCAATAGGGGATATTATAGACCAGAATACAGAGTGTGTGCAAGCAACACCGAGACGCGAGATCATCAGCATGGCATAACTCGTGGACAAGAATGACAACACCTGAAATACTGTAAAAAGTCCCAAGAGCCAAAGCAAAAGGCTTTTCATCTCCATCCTTGACACAAGTATCATCAGTGGCAACGACAAGAGCATCACAGCCCACGCATAGACAGAAATAAGCATGCCTACAGTAGCTTCAGTCAATCCGAAGTCATTCTTTATATCCGTAAGAAGTCCTATGGGCACAAACTCCGACGTGTTGAATATAAACGCTGCAAACGTAAGACTAAGCAGCGACAACCAAAGACGTATTGACATTTTGTTTTCCATGACAATTACTTTATACTTTTTATAATATCATTT
>CAVKNF010000141.1:0-5990 GCA_963657415.1 bacterium
GCACGGAGCATGGCGATGCGTGTCTGACGGAAATCGGGGATACCCTTGAATACTGGCGTGGCTGCCAGATGGCGGCGCGTGTGGAGTATGCCTCGGTATTCGTCGATGCGCTCCACATTGATGCGAAGCTGTTCCTCGAGCACGTCTATCTTCTCGTCGAGCGTCAGAGGTTTGCGTGAGAAGAGCCACGGTTGGCCGAATGTGGCACGCCCTATCATCACAGCATCCACGCCATAGGTCTGAAAGGCGCGGTCAGCCTCATCGAGACTCTTTATGTCGCCATTTCCTATGATGGGTATGTGCATATAGGGATTGCGCTTCACCTCACCGATGAGAGTCCAGTCGGCATCACCAGTATACATCTGCGAACGGGTGCGTCCGTGTATGGTGAGAGCCTGCACTCCACGGTCTTGCAGACGTTCTGCCAATTCCACGATAAACGGTCTGTGGTCGGCACCAGGTATGCTCAGCGACGCATCGAGCATAGTGGGCACATCCCATCCGAGGCGAGTCTTCACCGTGACGGGCGTGTTGACAGCCTTCACCACATTCTCCACGATGTCGAGCAGCAGAGGCACATTGCGCAGCATACCTGCACCGGCACCCTTGCCCGCCACCTTCTTCACCGGACAACCGAAGTTGAGGTCTATCACATCGGGATGAGCCTCGCCCTCCACTATCTTTGCCGCCTCGACCATAGCCTCCACGTCGCGTCCGTAGATCTGTATGCCCACGGGGCGCTCCTCCTCGGCGATGGTGAGTTTCTTCACTGTAGAACTGATGGAGCGCACCAGGGCCTCGGCACTGACAAACTCAGTGTAGACCATGCTTGCTCCGAAACGTTTGCACAGAAGACGGAATCCTATGTCGGTGACGTCTTCCATCGGGGCTAAGAACACCCCTCCTTTTATATCAAATGGTAGCATCCTCCTGCCATTGTTTTTATCACTCCCTTCATCTCGAGCGAGAAGAGCAGCGATGTGAGTTTATTAATAGGTAATGACGATTTCATGGTGAGGACATTTATCTGCAGATTGTTGTCAGCCTGCAGGATGTCCACTATCTGTTGTTCCTCAGGCGTGATGTCAGGAAACATCTGGCGCTCTATACCGCGTTTCTTCGCTTCATATAGTTCTGCATCATCCATCCATCCCATAGCCTTGACGAAATCTTCGGCACTGGTGATGAGCAATGCCCGGTTGTCGCGTATGCTATTGTTGCATCCTTGGCTGTAAGGCGCGTTCACAGGACCTGGGAAAGCAAAGGTGTCGCGATGATATTCATTGGCTATGCCGAGCGTTATGAGTCCTCCACCCTTGGATGCGCTCTCCACGAGGATGGTGGCGTCAGCCATACCAGCCACTATGCGGTTGCGCTGCACGAAGTTGCCCTTCTTGACGATTGCCTGGCTCATGTATTCCGTGAGCAGACCGCCATTGAGGAGCATCTCCTCGGCTGTGGCATGGTGAGAATAGGGATATATCTGGTCAAGTCCGTGCGCCAGCACTCCCACTGTGGGATAGCCGTTAGCGAGAGCCTCACGGTGGGCATTGATGTCCACGCCATAGGCAAGTCCGCTGACGATGAGGAGTTCCGGACAGTAGTTGCGCAGGTCGCGCACAAACTGGCGTATGATGTCCTGTCCATAGAGCGTGCAGTGGCGTGTGCCTATGATAGATATGACCTTGCGTGCATTGAGGTCGGCATTGCCCTTGCCATAGAGCACCATGGGGGCGTCGGGACATCCCGCGAGACGCTGCGGATAGACGGGTGAACTGAGAGGTATTATCTCCACATTGTTGTCCGTTGCCCACTGATATTCCGCCTCCGCCCTGCGCTGGGCGTCGCTAATGTCGGCAAAGGCAGACAAAAGACGAGGCGTAGCATCTGGGAGGATGTCGCGTATGTGGTTGCGGTTTTGCAATATGGAAGTTGCCGACCCAAACTTGTCATACAGTTCGTGTATCGCTGCCAGGGAGAGATAAGGCAGCAGAGTGAGGGTCATGCTGTCGAGCCGTTCCTGTTCGTTCATTGCAGATATGTTGAGAATGCGTTTACCAGAACATCCGAATCCGACAGTCGTCCGTCTATCACACACACAGCCTCCACCTTTGCCTTGAGGCACATGCGGTTGTCGTCCTTGCGCAGGAGTTCCTGGTGGAAGACATAGCGCAGTCCGTCCTTTGTCATATGCAGGCGCGAGATGAAGGCGTCGCCACTGCGCAGAGGAATCTTATACTGCAGGCTCATGCGCGCCACGACGACATCTATGCCCTGGTCGTGCAGAGCGGCAAAGTCGAGTCCGAGCGTCTTGATAAACTTATGTCGGGTGTGCTCCATATAGTGCAGATAGTTGGCATTGTTGACAATGCCCTGTATGTCGCACTCATAGTCGCGCACCTCCATTTCTATTTCAAACAGTTTGTCCATTCTTCTTCTATTTTAGGTGGGAATTTATAGCACCCGCCTTCAGATATTGATATCCTATGCGACAGCGCAGGCAGTCCTTCCTGTCGCAGTATTCTTTCTTCAGTTGTATGAGCGCCTGAGTGTCGGATGCACTCTTCACCTCGAGTCCGCACTCGCGCCACATCCGCACTATATTGTTGTCTTCGGCACGGAGTTCTTCCATGAGGTCTATGGCACGGTTTACCAGTTGTCCGTTGGAGGTGTATTTGCCGTAGGCGAAGATTATGGGTATGACGGTGTTGATGACAAGTACATCTACCGACGACCTCGACAGATGTTTGCCGCTGCGTGCGCTCTCCTCGCCGAAGACATAGTGCGTCTGCCAGTATTCGGTGGCCTGTGTCTGTAGGGCGGTGGCTATCTGATCTGTCGACGTGCACTCCATGATATGGCTGAAGTCAGCCTTGCGGTTGTAGTGCAGCGTAGCGAGTTGCGAGAGCCTCACCGTGGGGAAGTTCTGCGGACGCAACCTGAGGAAGCGCCACATCTGGCTGTCCATGGGCTGGAGCGAAAACTTATGCGCCAGGTAGTCATATTCCGACTTCATGCGCAGGAAATAGTCATCCTGCGCTATGGCCTCATGGTGCCGCTCTGGATAGGCATCCACATTGAGCAGACCTGCCTGTCCGATGAATATCGACTCTATCTGAAACAAATCGTCACGGTGATGGCCTACAGCCTTGAGTGGCACGTGGCTTGCCCACGACTCAAAGGCATCGGTATTGACACCAAAACCGAAATTGCGCGCCAGAGTCTGGAAGAAGGCATCCTCCCAGGACCCGTTGCAGTGTGTGAGTCGCTTGAGTATATCCTCAGTCTTACGCTCCAGTCGCTCCGTCTGCAATGCCGACAACCATGAGTGGAGAGTAAACTTGGGCAAAGTCGGTATGATGCGGAAGCAGCGCGGATAGCGGTCCTCGGAGAGCAGATGCTCATAGCCTGTCTGCAGGGCTGTGGGTATCTCGAGCTTTATCTGCGGAAGACTTTCGCCACGTGAGTTCACCACGTCAGAGTCAATCTCTGACGCCACATGGAGCACCACATTGTCATAGGCTGAGTCCTTGTGATGTCCGTGCTGATACCACTGTGAAGACTTCATGTGCAACTCCACATTGCCCGCCCACACCTGACTGTCTATGCGCACCTTGGCATTAAAGAAATCTGGACCTGCATCCATATTGTGCAGACCTACGTCGAGCACCTCCACAAGCTGTCCGTCCTCTGTACGAAAACCGTCCAGGGGAAACATCTTGTGTTTCCACACATAATGCAGCAACTTTTCCATGCCTTGTGTCATTAAGCCACAAAACTACAAAAAAAAAGTGAATAGCATTGCCTGAAGTTCAAATATTCGGTGATTATCTTTGTATTGTGGCTTGATTAGTGTAAATTTGCAAGACGTTTAGTCCTAATAACATAAGAGGAAAAAGATGAAGATAGCACTTATCGGATATGGCAAGATGGGCAAGATGATAGAAGAGATTGCCATCAGCAGAGGCCATGAGATTGTAAGTATCATTGATGTAGACAACCAGAGTGATTTCGAGAGCGAGGCTTTTGCCTCGGCAGACGTAGCCATAGAGTTCACCGCCCCACAGGCGGCTTACGGCAACTACCTGAAGGCTTGGAAAGCCGGCGTGAAGGTGGTGAGCGGATCCACAGGCTGGCTCAAGGAGCACGGCGACGATGTGGAGAAGGCATGCAAGGAGGACGGCAAGACTCTCTTCTGGGCATCCAACTTCAGCGTGGGCGTGGCAATATTCAGCGCCGTCAACAAGTATCTGGCAAAGATAATGAATGGTTTCCCGCAGTATGACGTGCAGGAGACCGAGACTCACCACATCCACAAGCTCGACCATCCGAGCGGAACCGGCATCACGCTGGCAGAGCAGATTGTGGAGCAACTGGACCGCAAGAAGGACTGGCAGATGGGAAGTCTTACTCAGCCTGACGGCACTGTCGTTCCCGCTGAGCATCAGGACAAAGACAAACTCACCATCAACTCCATACGCCGCGACGAGGTGCCAGGAATACACAGCATATGCTATGACTCCGAGGCTGACTGCATCACCATCACCCACGACGCACACTCGCGCCGCGGATTTGCCCTTGGAGCAGTGCTCGCAGCAGAATACACCAAAGACCACAGCGGACTGCTGACAATCTCTGACATGTTTAAGTTCTGATTATGATAGACAAGAAGAAAGCAAAACTGAATATGAAGGTGCAATGGACAAAGTTCATTGTAGTACTCGCGATATACCTCCTCTTCCTCTTATGGCTGAAGAGTTGGCTGGGGCTCATCGTAGTGCCTTTCATATATGACGTATACATCACAAAGAAGATACGCTGGCAGTGGTGGAAGGACTCTGAAGGTCCCGTGCGCTTCATCATGTCATGGGTAGATGCACTGGTTTTCGCCCTCGTGGCAGTGTATTTCATCAACCAGTTCTTCTTCCAAAACTATGTCATACCTTCATCATCACTCGAGAAGAGCCTCCTCACAGGCGACTATCTCTTCGTGAGCAAGGTGAGTTATGGTCCGCGCATCCCGCAGACTCCGCTGACCATGCCTCTCACTCAGCACACCATGCCACTGGTGAATGTGAAGAGCTACATAGAATGGCCTCAATGGGACTATCGTCGCGTGAAGGGATTGGGGGACGTGAAGTTGAATGACATCGTGGTGTTCAACTATCCCGCAGGCGACACCATATGCACCGAAGCGCCTTACAATAACCAGGATTTCTACCAGATAGCCTATAGCATCGGCTACCAGATATGGGAGCAGGAGCAACCTGACTCTTTTGACATCCGCAATCTCAACCGCCAGCAGCAGTACGACTTCTTCAAAGACATCTATGCCAAGGGGCGCCGCTATATAGCCAACAATCCCAATACATTCGGCGACATCGGTTCACGACCCACAGACCGCAGGGAGAACTATGTGAAGCGCTGCGTAGGTCTGCCGGGACAGACGCTGCAGATAAAGAACAAAATAATCTATCTCGACGGCAAACCTAACAAGCAGCCTGAGCGTGTGCAGTATAAGTATAAGTTGGAGTTTCAGCCTGGCGTGAGCACTTTCGACCTCATGGAGCGCTATGACGACCTGCTCAAGGAACTCGACATCAGCCAGGAAGACCTTTCATCAATGAATATGATTGGGGCTCTGCCTCTGACCAAGCAGGCTGTGGCTGAACTGAAGAAGCACAAGGAGATAATAAAATCAATCACTCCATACACGGAGACAACCGTGGGCGACCTATATCCTCTGAATGCCGTGACGGGTTGGACTTGCGACAACTACGGACCTATATGGATACCAAAGAAGGGCGCAACGATAGACCTCAACATGGACAATATCGCCATCTATGAGCGCCCGATACGAGTGTATGAAGGCAACGAACTGGAGGTGAAAAACGGACAGATATACATCAACGGACAGTTGGCAAAGAAATACACATTCAAGATGGACTACTACTGGATGATGGGCGACAACCGCCACAACTCTGCCGACT
>CAVKNF010000142.1:0-5934 GCA_963657415.1 bacterium
CCTCTTCTGCAAGTACGATCCTGAGCGCCTCGTTACTGTAGGCGTATTCGGTGGTATCGGTGCAAACATCGCTTGGAACAACAAGGAGGCTGCCACAGCCAACAACAACATGGCAGCGCACTATAGCAATCTCGTAACTTACACAGGTCAGCAGCCATTGGGCTATCTTTGGAATGATGCAGAAGGCAAGGGCACAAAGGCTCGCTTCACAGCTCGCGTAGGTGCTAATGTTGACTTCCGTCTGAGTGACAAGGTGAGTCTCGGCATCGAGGCTTCTGCCAACACTCTTAGCGATACTTACAACTCTAAGAAGGCTGGCAACCCTGACTGGTACTTCAATGCACTCGTAGGCGTGAAGGTTGCTTTCGGCAAGACTCACACCAAAAAGTCTGTCCCAGCATGTCAGCCTGTAGAGCGTGTCATAGAGCGCATCGTGGAGAAGCCAGTTCCTGCTCCAGCTCCAGTAAGAGAGGAAGCAAAGAAGGCTGACGAGAAGAAGGAATATCGTTGCGACATCTTCTTCCCAATCGGCAACTCTGTGATTGCGAAGTCTCAGTCAGACAAGATTCTGGACATCGTGCAGTTCCTCAAGGAGAATCCTGATGCAAAGGTCACTCTGACCGGTTATGCTGACAAGGGCACAGGTACTGACGCTATCAACAACAAGATTGCCGCTAAGCGTGCTCAGACTGTTTACGAGACTCTCGCTGCTAAGGGCATCTCTAAGAGCCGTATGACAACAGACTCAAAGGGTTCTACTGTTCAGCCATTCGATGACAATGACATGAACCGCGTCACAATCTGCATCGCAAAGTAATCTTGAGTCTTTGATAAAAGATAACTGAATTATAATAATAACCGGATTTCATACTTGTCGCCATATTTTGGAGGTAATGATGAAATTCGGTTATTTTCATTTTCTAAGAACATGAACAAGACTTTTCTTACCTTGGCATTGGCTTGCCTCACTGGAGTAGCCGCTCATGCGCAGTATAATGGCAATGGCTACTATCGCATCAAGAATGCCACGACCGCGAGATACATGTCACTGTGTGACAACAAGAGTGCTGGTGTCAGCATGGTGTCGACCACTGTGGATGCCGGAGCGCTTGTGACCAAGAGAAATACCGATGAGGTGCTCACCGACCCGGGTTCTATATTCTATATATATAAGGTGTCGGATGACCAGTATAACATCAGCGCCCAAGGTCATGAACTCTATAACATTATCCACTACTACATAAGGCTCACCGCTCTCAACGACGGCACCTACAGGGCATGGCAGATAGACCAGTCGCAGCCTCTGTGGCTCAGCGACCGCAACAATAATCCCTCCGCCGAACAAAGTTATGTGGACACCAAGACAAGCACTACGCAGCGTTGGTATATCATGCCTGTCGATGAGGCTGACAATTATATCGGCATAAACCCCATCTTTGAGTGCAACGGCAAATATTACGCCACATTCTATGCTGAGTTTCCCTTCAGTTTCGCCTCTTCAGGCATGCGCGCGCTTTATATCAACAATATCCAGAATAATGGCATAGCGACATATAAGTATATTGACGGCATTGTGCCTGCCAAGACTCCTGTCATCATAGAGTGCTCGTCGCAGTCGTCGGCTGACAACAAACTCAAGATAGAGTCTGCCTCACCAGCCGCCATCACCGACAATCTGCTCACTGGAGTATATTTCGGCATGGGTGTGCGTGCATCCGACCATTTTAACTCCACACCCTTTGATGCCACTACCATGCGTGTGCTCGGTCTGGCATCCGACGGCAGTCTGGCTATAAATAGTGAAGACACATATATGGCAGATATCATGGCAAAGGTGGGCACCCCTAACAACTACACTTATCCCACCATCAAGGCCATCCCTCACAACACTGCCTATGTCAGTGTGGGTGCCGACACACCTGCCACTCTCAAACTCTTTGAGGAGGGCAATGTAAACGGCATCAATGAGATAACTGCTGATGACAATGCTGCAGCTGATATCTATGCTCTCGACGGCACCGTCGTTCGCAAGAATGCTTCTACGACAGCAGGTCTGCCACGTGGCATCTATCTCTACAAAGGCAAGAAAGTGGTTGTCAGAATATGCGGTGAGTAAATCTTACTTCAAGCACAGGGCAAACCTTGAATGCCTTGAAGAAATCCACATATCGACCCACCTTGCCACTGATATTGGTCACATCCTTTGCCAGGTCCACTCCTTCGTGAGTGATAATCCTTGGCGTGCCGCCCCAAAACATGGCTCCGCAGTCAAATGACACCCAGTTTCTGTCGTTGTGTTTTGACAGTCGGCCGCCATATCCGAAACCTAAATAAGGGCGGAAACTGTTGGTCTTTATCCTGCACGACACCATGTTGTTCTCGTCAGGTTCCATCCTATAGGGCGTGCCATCCTTGTAGTCACCGATGTGCACGCCCATACGACCGTAACTCTGAAACTTGTTGTATAGTTCTTCGCTTGCCACAAGTTCCTGGTCGCCCACCTTTATGTATGGCACAAGGTCTGAAGGGTCACCCTCGAGAAAACGTTGGTAAGACTCATAGGAAGCCTCCACACGCTCGAAAATCTTATTGTATATAGCCACGCTCACCAGCGATGTGGCGTCATAAGTGGCATTCTCTGCTGTGGCTATCGTCGACGATCCCCAATAGAAACCCGTTGTCACGTGCCAGTGCTTGTTGCGGAATGGAAATACGTCGACAAGCAGTTTGAAATTTTTCATCGTCGGCTTGCCCTTCATGTCCACATTGCGGTCCACCTCAAAGGCAAACATCTCATTGAGAGTGTTGGAGAGTTTGTTAAACTTCTGGTCCTGCACCTCAGGGTCAGTATCATCACCCACTTGCACACCGAAATGCATCGTCTGCTCATAGTGGGGATAGAAAGTGAAGCCCGTGCGCACCTGCACGATGTTGCCTATGGGCATGGCAAGGTCCACACCGATACCCGTCGTTCCCAGAGTTATGGACCCGTCGAGATGATTGAATAAGTTCTTGCCGTCCGCACTCTTCTCCGTAGTCTGCACCTGTGCAAATGATGTGGATGCCATCAAGAGGGATATGGCGATAAAGCCTGTTCGTATTGTCATAATTATACGTTATATGTGTCAAATATAAAATCAAATATGCCTCCTCCTACAAAGTTAATACTTTTTGTTCTAATACTCTTCTGTAATGTGACTTTTTCCTGCTTTTCCCGTAGATAAATAATGTCATATATATAGCGATAGTGCCTCTTTAGGGAAATCCCCGCACCTGTTAGGGGAAATCCTTTTGCAGCCCCATTATTGTTGACTACATTTGCAACAGATAAAACAACAAGTAAAAAGATACACGATTATGAAGAAGTTCTTATTCACGATGGCAGTACTGCTCGGGATGGCAGTCTCATCACAGGCAATGAGTTACGAACAGGCTCGTCAGCAGGCTCTGTTTCTTGCCGACAAGATGGCATATGAACTGAATCTCACTGAAGAACAATATGAGGCTTGCTATGAGGTCAACCTCGACTATCTCATGGGAGTGACCTCTGCCGACGACCTCTATGGCGAATACTGGACACGCAGAAATCTCGACCTGAGTTACATACTCCTCGACTGGCAATACCGCGCATTCCTCGACGCCTCCTATTTCTATCGTCCGCTCTACTGGCAAAGTGGCTACTGGCATTTCGGCATCTATGCCCGCTATCCTCACCGCGAATACTTCTATTTCGGACGCCCTGCCTTCTGGAACACCTATCGTGGTGACCATTGCTGGCAAAGACATGGTGGAGGGTCCTGGTATCACGGACGTGACTTCGCAAAGGGCGGATTCCGTGGCAATGGTCCTGGCGTAGGCCACAGCAATCGCGGACAGGCTTTCTCTGGTATGCGCGACGGATTCAACAAGGGTGACTATGGCCGTGGACAGAACTTCGGCAAAAACCGTGGCAACGACCGCAATGGCAACATGCGCGGACAGAGCAGCACTCGCTCTACTGTGGGAAATGTAGGAAATACGCAGTCGGGCAGGGTAGTGTCCTCACAGCGCAACATGGGTCCTGGTTCTGCAAACCGCAACTCATCTACCTCGCGCGGTACATTCTCAAATGACCGTAGCAGTTCTTTCTCTTCAAACCGTATGGGTGGCACATCATCACGCTCCACAGGCATGAGTTCAGGTTCGTCGATGTCACGTCCTTCTGGTTCGTCAATGTCTCATTCTTCCGGTTCGTCAATGGGCGGTTCGATGTCAAGAGGCGGAGGCTTCTCAGGAGGCGGTTCTCACTCAGGAGGCGGTT
The DNA here is from genome assembly GCA_963657415.1 of bacterium. Taxonomy (GTDB): domain Bacteria; phylum Bacteroidota; class Bacteroidia; order Bacteroidales; family Bacteroidaceae; genus Prevotella. The sequence continues at coordinate 4,301 of CAVKNF010000142.1, forward strand.
CTCACTCAGGTGGCGGTGCTTCATCAGGAGGTTCACATGGTGGCAGAAGATAAATAAATATGGATTTGTAGCAATGACATAACAAGTTAGAAAGTTTCATTTTCTATGAAAGAGGAGGACAACGGCGGTTGTTCCTCCTCTTTGCGTTATAGGTAACCATAGGAGGTACGTCGCCCTCGACGTACCCACTCGACAAGCGATGGTAATCATAGGAGGTACGTCGCCCTCGACGTACCCATTTCGCGTTCAAGGTATTCTCGTAAGCGTGGGTACAGCGAGGGCGCTGTACCTCCTATAGTTACCATCTAATTTTTCAATCCTTCAATATTTTCATCTTCCTGTGGCTGCGCCAACTTCTTGAGATGACGCCTCACGGAAAAGAGTTTGATGGCATTGACGAGTGCCGCCACGGCATAGGCTATCATGGCTATGCCGAGAAACATGAATGGTGCGGAGGCGATGCTTGCGGGATAGATGATGGCCACGATGCCGAAGATGAGCAGCAGGGTGGGGATGATCCAGAATATCACGCCGCACTTCACGCTGACGATAGCACCGGTGCTGCTTTCAAAGTCGCGTATGTTGCGCATGCCCACGATGAGCGACACATATTCGCCTATGGCACCGAGGATGACCATGGCGGCAAAGATATACACCGTGTAGGTGATGAATGTGGTGGGCATGAGCGCCAGGATGATGCCGAGGATGGCGCATCCTATGCCTGCGATGGGGAGTGTAGGTCTGTGCAGGGGTGTGGCGCTCGTTTCCTCGTTGTTGTCCGCAGCATTCTGCAGGAGCAGTTGCTTCTCTATGCGGCTCTTGACCACGAAATAGTAGACCATGGAGATGACTCCTGACAGGAAGAACATGGCGCCGATGCAGATGGTAAGCCATGTCACCATGTCCTCACGATACTGTATCATCAGAATGCCGGCAATGGCGGCCACAAGTACTCTCGCTAAAGATGTTTTCATAATTTGTATGCTGTGATTGTTGTTATGCTCTATCTCTCTATATACATTATATTATATATAGAGGGCAAAGTTACGCAAAAATCATTATTGTAAGATGTTTATGTATGAGTTTTTTGCATGTGAAGCATTTCATAGTAGGTGCAGCGTCCTCGCTGCACCCTTCTCGTAGTTGGGACTTCTTGTTAGCGGTTGGGCAAATCAGGGATACCGTAAAAATATGTAATGGATGTGTTTTCCTACGGCGGGCTGTAAGTCCAACTTCAATCCAGCCCAGGACAGAGTTGCGTAGCTTTAGCGGAGCAACGGCACCCTGGGTGATAAAGCGCTCTAAAACTCTGCGCCCTGTAAGGGCAACTAAATTAAAGCATTGGGGATATAATTCAGCTGCCCTTACAGGGCGCAAGATAGTTATAGACATCGTTACCCCAGGGTGTTGCCCTGGGCTTTATTTAGTTGCCCTTGCAGGGCGTAGTAGTTGCAGCGTCCCCGCTGCAACCTCAATTTCATCAATCTTATTATTTGCGTGGTACGGCGGGGGCGCCGTACCTCCTAAGGGTGCAGCGAGGATGCAGCACCTACTATGAATACTCTCGGCAATTGGCGCGTCAGAATGCATGCTGATGCCACATAGTCTTGCATTATAGCGAAATATTTGCTAAC
>CAVKNF010000143.1:0-5830 GCA_963657415.1 bacterium
TTCGGTCGGAAAAGTGTTGGTTTTAGAAAAAAGTTAGGTCGGAAAAGTGTTGCTTTTATGAGAAAGTTCGGTCGGAAAAGTGTAACTTTGTAGTCGTAAACACTTAATGTCAGGGACTTATGTATCAGAATATCATAAAACAATTAAAAGAGTGGAAGGAGAAGGCGCATCGTAAGCCTCTTGTGTTAGCAGGAGCACGTCAAGTAGGCAAAACTTTTATGCTAACAGAATTTGGTAAGCAGGAGTTTGAGAATGTTGCTTATATTAATTGTGACGACAACAATATGGTAAAAGACCTTTTCTTGCAGGATTATGATATGCAACGTATTATCCTTGCTATAGGTGCCATTACCCAACAAACTATCACTCCCGGAAAGACGCTTATCATTTTAGATGAGATACAGGAGGTGAGAAGAGGCTTGACTGCACTCAAATATTTCTGCGAGAAAGCACCAGAGTATCACGTGGCTGTCGCTGGCTCTCTCTTGGGAATTGCCATGCATCAAGGTGAATCCTTTCCGGTCGGAAAAGTAGATATTCTCAATATCTATCCGATGACATTTGACGAGTTTCTGCTTGCCAAAGGAAAACAGCAAATGGTAGACATACTTAGAAGCAAAGATTGGAATACCGTCAAACTGCTTCGCTCGGAATACATCAAAATACTCAGAGAATATTATTTTGTAGGAGGTATGCCCGAAGCCGTCAAGGCTTTTACGGAAACCAATGATGTCGTGGAGGTGAGAAGAATACAAAAGAATATACTTTTTACTTATCAGAAGGATATTTCCAAACATGTTCCCACAAGAGAGGCTAATCGCATCAATATGGTTTGGCAGTCTATGCCATCGCAATTAGTAAAAGAAAACAAGAAGTTTATCTATGGCGTGGCAAAGCCTGGTGCCAGGGCTAAAGATTTCGAAACGGCTATACAATGGTTGCTTGACGCAGGATTGGTGTATAAGGCAGAAAGAGTGAACGAACCTAAGATGCCCTTGAAATTCTATGTAGATATTAATAGTTTTAAGTTGTTTCTCCTTGACTGCGGATTGCTTGGCGCCATGAGTGAAACTCCTGCAGCCGAACTGCTGGTAGCAGATAATGGAATGGAAGAATCTAAGGGCGCTTTCACCGAAAACTACGTGATGAGCCAGCTTGTGGCAACAAGAGATACATCTATTTTCTACTATAGTAATGATGCAAAGTTGGAAATAGACTTTTTGATTCAGCATGATAGTGACATCGTGCCGATAGAGGCCAAAGCGGAAGAAAACCTACGCTCCAAATCGTTGTCAACATTCGTAGATAAGCACCCCGAATTTCACGGCATACGGTTCTCCATGTCTGACTAAAGAGAACAAAGCTGGATATAAAACTCCATGACTACATTTATTTGCACGAACCATAGAGAGAAGTAGACGGATCAACTATAATACCCCAAAAAGAGGATGCACCTATTTGGCTACATCCTCTTTTTTATATCTTCTAATGCATTAAGAAATCATCGACACCAATGCATATGTGCATTTATCGTAAGATGTGGCAAGATTTTATTATTAGAAGTCGGCAGGACCATATATTCCAAACTTTGAATCTTTCTTCGGTTGCCAGGTACGCAATATGATGAGAGGTTTCTGCGGATTGTTGATATCAATCTCAAGAAACAGGTACCCATGATCACCATAGTGGGATGAATAATAGTCCTGAGCTATCTGTATGGCATACATTTCATTGCCTTTTCCGGGTTTCATCACCTCGGTATCGGAGAAACGGATGTTCACAAATTCATTGCTTGCAAAGCATCTTGACAAGTTTGCAAGATATTCATCCTTTGTTTGCCTATTATATGTTATTATTTCATTGTTACCTATACGTGCTCCACCCTCTGTTCCCCGAAGCAAAGTGGACTGTTTTGCCACTCGGCCTGTGATGATGATCGCGTTATCATCAAATATATCCCTAATATAATCTATATTCTTCAGAGAATAAGCAGTCTTATAATTCTCCATGAAACAGACAATCGTTTTGCGCGCCGTCTCAGGCCAGTTTTCATTACCGAGGATGCCATCCTCAGCAGTCTTTCCCAATCCGAAGGCTATATTGGAGATTTTCCCTTCCTTATTAAAGGTAAAGACCATATCTTCGACAAAAGACTTACGCAATCCATTCTTAAAAGAGAATGCCATCTGTAAACCTCTAGCCATCACATTATCCTTATCTTGATATACCTTAACAACTGGCGAACCTACAATCTGTGCTGAACCGTATTTAATCAACTTGTCGTAAATTTCCTTACCTTCTGCAGTAAAGATGTCATCTCCCAAATTATAGTTTTTCTTCTTTATATTGTTTGCCACTTGTTGTATGATGTCCACATATTTCTGGCGACCATCATAAGGCAGTTCTAAAAGCGCATCCGTTTGTGCCAGCTGTGCCACGCTCACGGTTTCCGTTGAAGCATCAACCGCTTTGTTTGCCTTCACGCTCTCATAAGCCTTCTTCATCGGCATACTTTTAACGGTGTTCATCACGCTCTCCAATTCCTTGTCGATATGTGCCTGTCCACGATACTCGAACTCATATTTTATCTGATATTGCTTAGGCTTCAGTCCTACAGGGAGTTCAATAATTCCCACACCATCTTTCGCACTGTATATGCTACCCCAGTCGCGTCCGTCAAAATAAGAATAATCCACCGATGCTACAGGTCTCCCATCATAAGTGAACCTCAACTCTACTTCGCCATCATAAGTCTTCTCTGCAGTAGCCTTGACTTTGTCGAAGATTTTGTTCATCTGCTCTGGTATCCACACGGACATAACATGACTTTCACCATTAGGGTCTATATAAGCCATTTCACCAGGATATTGCAGTGAGCGCAACAAGGTGAGTGCCCAATAGTAGTTGCGCAAAGCATCATCTATTTTCAAATTCTCTTCTGCTTTTATAGCATTACCTACGAACTCTCTGACTTTCTGTTTCCTTGACTCAAAGATTTTCTGTATTTCTGATTTCCTTATCCATCGGCCCACGTGAGCATCAGGTTCATTGCTAAGCACAATGCGTTCCGTATTTGTCAGAGTTGCTTGGGAGTATGTATTTATGCTTGAACAAAAATCACTGTTTGACTCCACTTTTCCGTTGTGTGCCTTCTCGCTCTCTTTTTGTGATGTTGCACTCGTTATATTTAGTGAGATTTTGCTGATAAGGTCAGACAAAGCTTGGCGGTCAGCCTCATCTAGCGAGGCTCCATAACCCTCACCATATAGAAAAAGTTTACTTGATTTGACTGTCTCCCAGTTTTGAGCATGAATGCCCATAACTGAGAGACATACTGACAAAAGAAATATAAATCTCATTTTTATGTTTCTTGCCTACAATTATTATTCAGCTGAACCTTCAGCCTCGAATCCTTCACGTACGAAATCGCTCACTTTTTGGGCGTATTTCTGTGCAGCCTGACTCTCCTTTAGAGCATTCTCCATGGCACGGATACGAGCCTTTACAGCTGCATCTTCATTGATAATAAAGAACGTCTGCATACTGAATGTGCCATTCTTATTGTCTTTTATGACAGAAAAAGACTCTTGCATCTCGCCCTTTATTTCTTTCTCAACAAGAGTTTCATAGGCAGCATAGAAATGGTCAAATTCGGCATCTGTATTGTCTGCATTGCCTGCCAAGTCGCTAACTATACGTCCCTTAACGTGGCTTCCTGCATTGCGTGCATATATATTACATGCATTGTTGATTGACATCTGCTTACCTACATTCTTTGATTTGAAACTACTTGCCTCTCCCATCACTTCGTAACCGTTATCGCCAAGTTGGCTCAACTTGTCGTAATGTGTCAACAATGCCACCTCTATGGTGCGACTGCTTCCATAGAGTTTCCACCCTTCTTTCTTAAACTCCTTTATCTTTGCCTTGTATTCCTTCTTTTGTGCTTTCTCTAAAAGTTTGTTCTGAGCTACAGCCATGGGCATTACCAATGCCAGCATGAGCATAATGGTTAATACTTTCTTCATTACATTTTTTTTATGGTTATTGAAATAACATATTAATTAGTTGCCATATTGATATATTTTTACCGATGCCTTTTCTTTTCCGTCATACAAAATGCGTATATAACCAGAACGTTGCCAGTCGGTAGTATTTTTACTGGCTGTAAGAGTTATGGTCTTACTATTGGTATCAACACTTACACTGCACCAACTCTTTATCCCGTCATAATTGATTGTAGGAGTAAAATTGGCAGTATAGGATATCGTTCTTGTTTCGCCCTTCTTTTCAAGCCATATATAGTTTGAGCTGAATGACGCTGTAGGGGTGAAAGCATACTGATAGACATACACGGACTCCATTTTCTTGTCTTTATACATCAAGTACATATAACCTGAGCGAGTGCTTTCTTCCTTATTTGTCTTCACATTAAGAGTGATTGTCTTAGTGCTTGTGTCTAGACTTACATTACACCAGTCCTTTATATCGTCATATAGAATTGTCGGAGTGAAGTTTGCTGTATAGGTAAGTGTCTTTGTAGCACCTTCATCTGATATAAATAAGTTAGAATTGCTTATAGACGAATTTGGATAGAAAGCATACTGGCTTACTTTAATTTCCCTGATGGTCTTGTCTCCATATTTTAGCAAAACATATCCTGTACGCGACGTTGTCTCTTCATTTGCAGACACCGTAACGTGCATTGTATATAATGGCATGTTGTTATAATCGTCATTGGTCTTCTCGATGGAGGCTTTAAACCAATTATCAGAATTACCTTCGTATTCTATTGTCGGAACAAAATTGGCAGAGAACTGACAATCCTCAGTATCACCATCAGAGCCGAAAGAGCTCAGATAATTTTTCATTGACAGGTTGGGCGATGCCGCCACCTGTTTTATTGTTATCGGTATCGAATATTCCCATTCCGAATCGGTGGATTTAAGAAAAAGAGAGGCTTGTCTCTCTGTTTCGGTAGGCGAGTTTGCATCGACCGTCATCGTTATAGATTCACTTTCACTGCCAGAGATTGGAGACAAGGTTATCCAATCTGGGACCTCTGAAAACTTCCATGGTGTATTTTCTGCATCTATCTTTAGACTATATGTCATTGAATGACCTGTCGTTTCGTTTATTTCGTAGCCGATAAAGTTCTTGTCTTCGTCCAATAATGTCTTCATCGAAGAACTACTACCTAATGAAACGTTTAATTTATGAGGACTTAACGACACTTTATATTGACCATTGCCCATCTCGTCTGCTTCAGTACAGGAACCAACTGAAAAACATAATGCGCCAACCATTGTAGCTGCAATAAATGTAGATATAATTGTTTTCATCGTCTTACATTTAATAATATAGTTGTATCAGAAATTAAAATTGATTGATGCACTGAAGTTCATACCTGATCCCCATCCTTTCATCTTACTTGACAACTTTTCCATTTGTTCATACAAGGTGCCTTTCTTTATTGCAAAATTATAGTTTGGCATTATATTGACACCAACACCTCTGCAAATAGCAAACTGCAAGCGTACGGCAACAACACCAGATGCGACAAATGTCACTTGTGAATGATCTTCGGTCGACAGCTTCTTATCGCCATTCACCATAGTGTAAGACGCTCCTATCTGTGGAGTGAGGAGCAGACGATTTAGGAACTTGTCATGTCCCAACACAACGCCCCATCCTATTTTTGCTTCAAGATTAACTGGTCGCAACTTTTGGACTACATAGTCTTTACCTGGAGAATTTAATGGATTAAAGTACACCTCATCTGTTTCCTGCAAACTGTATTTTACAGCAAATTCACCATTAAAACCACTAA
>CAVKNF010000144.1:0-5801 GCA_963657415.1 bacterium
AACAGAGGCAAAGATAAAGGAAGAGACCCAGGCTACGATACGCTGTGTGCCGTTCGGATACGAGCAGACGCCCGGTGTCGACATGGTGAGCGGCAAGCCTTCCAAGGCGCGCGTCATCATCGCACGCAGTTATTGATGAGTTTACATTCCTTATAAGCGCAACTATAACCGCATGGGAAAGTGGCTACGCTGCTCTCCATGCGGTTTTTGCATTGACAACATTATACATTATCATGGCAGACAACCCCATAAAACGCTTCCTGAAAAACTGGACTTTGCCGGTGGCAATGGCAACAGGCGTAATCATATACCTGCTGTTCCACTTCATCCCTGTACTGCAACCGATAGGCAAATGGTATGCTCCCTACAACGGAAACGTGTTGCCCGACTTCATGTTTCTGATGCTCTTCGTTACCTTCTGCAAGGTAGATTTCAGGAAACTGGTGCCCGTGAAGTGGCATTTCTGGATTGTCCTGCAACAGATAGTCTTCGTCCTGATGATAACGGGACTTGTCATCGGGTTCGGGATAACTGCCGAAGGACTGGTTCTGTTGGAGTCTATCCTGGTCTGCATCATAGGTCCTTGCGCTGCGGCAGCGGCTGTCGTGACCGCTAAGTTGGGCGGTAATCTGGAGGAAATGACAACCTATACGTTTGTCTCGAACTTCATTTCAGCACTGCTTATACCAGTCTGTTTCCCTCTGCTTCCGCATGTCAACGGCAATGCGGACATGGCTTTTCTTCCGTTGTTTCTCAAGATTTTGTGGAAAGTAAGTTACATCTTGCTTCTCCCGATGCTCGTTGCTTTCATCGTGAAGCACACCATGCACCGGCTGCATCGGGCGATAACGGGTATCAAGGACTTCGGTTACTATCTGTGGGGAGGGTCGCTTGTGGTCGTGACCGGCACTACCATGATGAACATATTCGACGCTTGGGCGCACACGTCACTCGCTTTCATCCTCTGCATAGCCGCCACAAGCCTTGTCCTTTGCATCGTCCAGTTCGCCACAGGCCGCTATATCGGACACTATTTCGACAAGACCATCGAGGCTGGACAGAGCCTCGGACAGAAGAACACGGCATTTGCGATATGGATAGCGACGGCGTTTCTCAATCCCCTTTCGTCCGTCGGGCCGGGTTGTTACATCCTCTGGCAGAACATAATCAACTCTGTAGAGATCTGGATTTACAGGAAAAAGGGACTTGAAAAGACTTGTTGAAGCGAATTGAAACAAAGGAAATGCGCCGCAAAAAAGGTAGTGGATAGGGGATTCGAACCCCTATGGCAAGATTGAGAATCTTGAATCCTAACCCTTAGATGAATCCACCATCGGAATAGTTATCATTAATATTCTGTTTTAAGGATTGACCTTCTGCGGAAGGTGGGGGATTCGAACCCCCGGTACGGTTACCCGCACGGCAGTTTAGCAAACTGCTGGTTTCAGCCACTCACCCAACCTTCCTTTCAGTTTCGGTCGCAGGATTGAATCTCTGAACTTAAAACAAAATACTTGCTTCTTGAAAGCGAGTGCAAAGGTACAACTTTTTTCTTATTCACCAAAACTTTCACGATGTTTTTTCTCAAAAAAGATGTCAGTGCATATTATCATCGACGAATCCGAGAGGCAAAAGATCCTTGGCAGACTTTAGTCTGAAGACCTTATCCTGTCCACAGAGCAGCACCGTCATATTGTTCTTGTAGCGGTCTTCCATCTCCACCATCACCTGTCGGCATGATCCGCATGGTGTGACTGGCGACGACACGAATCCGTCAGCATTACGTGCTGCTATGGCTATAGCATTGATGCTCTGCTCAGGGTTATTTGCCTGTGCAGCGAATATGGCGCTACGCTCAGCACATATACATAGCGAGAAGGCAGCATTCTCCTGGTTGGCACCAATTACCACTCTGCCGTCAGCGAGGCGTATGGCAGCGCCTACATGAAAACCGCTGTACTTGGCATTGGAGTTATCAGTTGCCGCCATGGCACGGTCCACGAGTTCACGCTGGTCAGCCGGCAATTCGTCAAATGTCAGTTCATCGTATACAATCTCGACAATATTCTTTTTCATAATTCAGTTTCAGTTTTTCCTCTCGTAAGCCCCTATGTCCGGTTTGTCGTCCCTTAGCAGACCACATCTGTCGAGCGGTGCCGACGATGAAGGATTGCCTTTGTCGACAGCAGACGAAGCGGCATCGAGTTGGAAGTTATAAATCAGGTTTTCAGTATCTATATTTACAAAATGTTTCTTTCCTGTCGTAGCGGTGTCTTCCACTGACTCAAACGTGACATTGACAAATCTCACAGAATCTTCGGTCTCAACCTTTGGCGTACGCAGTATGCAGTTCTCGAAACTATAGTCGAAAACCTTCAGGGTATCAGGCTGGCTTCCCATCACCACATCATCTGCATAGCCTGTCACCAGCGTGTTTTTGCAAGAGAGTTTCAAGTCACTCCTACCCGACGAGAAACTCAATGCCGCGCCGCGGTTGGCATCAAAGGGATAAAACTGCGCTATCGTACAGTTGTTTATCTTCACATCACCGCCGTCGACATAGAGGCAGTCCTGCAGAGTGTTTGTTATCTGGCAGTTGGTCAACTCCATCTTGCTGTTCTCTGCATATATGCCATAACCCTGACAGTTATGCACAGTAGACGCATTCATGACGAGCGTAGACTTCTTTACATCGGACGAGTCTATCGCTATACCCGTATACGCGCTGTGCAGGTCAGTGTAGTTCATCTCATTGCCATAGGATGACTCATGCAGATAGATCCCACCCCACTGTCCGCTCACACGGTCATAAGGCAGATAGTCAAACATATTGTCAAGTCTATAGCCACGCAGCACAACCTCATTTCCCGCTTCACCTTTGCAGAGCAGACGTCCATAGACATCCATGAAAGCCTCATCGCGGAAATATACTGTCGTGCCAGCATTGAGAGTGAGCGTCGCCAGCGAGTCCACCTTAAGTGAACCATATATCACAATAGGTTTCTCCCCACTCCATGATGTATCCTCTTTTATCTCGGGACTGTTCATTATGAGCGCATCCCACGACATGGCAGTGAGGTTCACCTTCTGCACTGCTCCGCTTTCGAGCGTAAGACTAAGGTCATCCTCTATCTTCTTTGGTTGGGTCAGTCCGGTGGCAGAAGCCGTGAGTTCCACAAAGACGCGTATGCTGTCATGCTTCATCACTTCTATCTGATTTGTCTGATAGCCTGTCTCCTGTCCGAGATATATACCGTCCACATTTACACGAAATCCCGTCTGATTGCCACGGTCGAGTTTTACCGTACTGACACGGATATTCTTGTTCGTACGATTGTATATCCAGAATGAGCGCACCGATGTCGGCACATTGCTGAATACGGTGTCCATCTTCACCGTGTCAACGGAAAGTGACAGCAAATCAGACTTGGAAACTGAGTATTCGTCATCACTGCACGAGGCAACGGCAAGCAAAAGGCAAACCACGAGGGTATGGAATATGATATTCTTTCTCATCATGCTGTTATAACGATTGACTTTTGCCTTTATTGTTTTATGTTGCACCATTATCGGTCCTTTGGTGTCGCAAAATTAAATAATTTTGTCAATACGGAAAACTATTAGGCATATTTTCTGTAACTTTGCCCATTAAATAAGACAAACTGATGGACAACATAAAGAAATACTTTCCGCGACTCAGCGAGCAACAGATACGACAGTTTGAAATGTTGCAACCGCTGTATGAAGAATGGAACGCAAAAATAAACGTTATCTCGAGAAAGGACATAGGCAACCTCTATGAGCACCATGTGCTGCACTCGCTTGCCATCGCCGAGAGCATCAATTTCAAACCCGGCACGTCGATTCTCGACTTCGGCACGGGCGGAGGCTTCCCCGGCATCCCTTTGGCGATAATGTTTCCCGAGTGCAAGTTTACCCTCATTGACGGCACTGGCAAGAAAATACTCGTTGCCAACGAGGTCATAAAGGCTCTGCAGTTGGAAAATGTCAAGGCCATACACCGTCGTGGCGAAGAGGAAAAGGGCAAATATGACTTCATCGTAAGCCGTGCCGTGATGCCTCTGCCCGACATCGTAAAACTGATGAAGAAGAATGTATCTTCTAAGCAGAATAATGCTACCATAAACGGTTTCTTCATATTGAAGGGCGGAAACATCGAACCGGAGATCGCCCCATATAAGAAGAATGTGGAGAAGACAGAAATAAGCACTTGGTTTAAGGAAGAATGGTTTAACAATAAATACGTAATTTATCTACCATGCTGGTAATAAAGAAATTCGCGGTAAATCCCTTGATGGAAAACTGCTATGTGGTGAGCGACGACACCAACGAGTGCGTCATCATCGACTGCGGTGCCTATACTGACGGGGAAAAGAATGCCATAAAGGAATACATCTCAGACAACGGACTCAAGCCCATGCATCTGCTCATGACCCATGGTCATATAGACCACTGCATTGGCAACGGATTCATATATAAGGAATATGGACTGAAGCCTGAGGTGCATCTCAACGAACAGCCGATGATAGAGATATTGCCGACACAGAGCGAACTGATATTCGGTACGCCATTAAAGGAAGAGTTGCCTCCTATAGGCAAATATTTCACTGACAAGGATACTATCTCTTTCGGTAATCATTCATTTGAGATAATAGAAACCCCAGGACACACACCTGGTGGAGTGTTCTTCTATTGCAAGGACGAGAAGGTGGCATTCTCTGGCGACACGCTCTTCCGTGGAAGCATCGGACGCACAGACTTCACGGGAGGCAGCATGTTTCGCATCATACAGAGCCTAAGAATGATTTGCCAACTTGATGACGACATAAAGGTATATCCAGGACATGGCGGCGACACCACCATCGGTCACGAGTGCGCCACAAACATGTATCTCGACCGTTAAGACGGCATTCAAACGATATTCTAACGGCATTCAGAACATCAGATGAACACAAAGGCTGAGCGTATAATCATGGGCATAGACCCTGGCACAAATGTCATGGGCTATGGGGTCATCTCTGCCACGGGCAACAAGGCGAAGATGGTGGCAATGGGCGTCATCGACATGCGCAAGATGTCGGACCCCTACTTGCGGCTCGGTCATATCTCTGAGCGCGTAGAAGGACTCATCGAGTCATATCTGCCCGACGAGATTGCCATTGAAGCGCCTTTCTTCGGCAAGAACGTGCAGTCCATGCTGAAACTCGGACGTGCACAGGGCGTAGCCATAGCGGCAGCCATCAGACACGATATCCCTGTGCATGAATATGCTCCGCTGAAGATAAAGATGGCTCTCACGGGCAACGGTTCGGCAAGCAAAGAGCAGGTTGCTGCCATGTTGCAGAGGATACTGACGCTAAAAAAGGACGAGATGCCAAAATTCATGGATGCCACCGATGCACTTGCAGCCGCCTACTGCCACTTCATGCAGATGGGCAGACCTGACACCGGCGAGCGGCACTTCAAGTCGTGGAAGGACTTTGCCATGAGCAATAAGGACAGGATACAACAGAGAAATATAGCGGTGAAATAATTCCTTGCCCCTGCAGGGCGAGAGACTCCTGCGCGTGGACTATTACAGAATACTGCTATTATATATAATAAGGTAAAAGGTAAAAAGAAGATTAGGATGAGAGAAGTTATAAAAATCAGCAACGGCATGTCGAGAATGCCGGAGTGGAGACTGAAAGCGCCTCTGACGCTAAGTCTTTTTGAAGGCGAACACATAGCCATCGTAGGCGACAACGGTAGTGGAAAGACCAAACTGGTGGACATGATAA
>CAVKNF010000145.1:0-5699 GCA_963657415.1 bacterium
AAAGGAATGGGCAAAAGAGAATGATTGTTGGATAGAAGATCCGACAACATTAGGCATATTCTCTGACCGGGGATCAGAGAACGAAGTTTATATGGGATATGATGGAGTAAACGTATACAAGCTCAACGACTTCCGCTATTCTGATGACAACCTTACTCCTTTCTTTGAGCGCATCCCCGCTCACAACAAATACTTTCCTGATTGTACATACGAACTCATCGGTTTCTCGCAGAACCGAGAGAGCAAGACGTGCGCCGTGCTTCGCCAGCAACTTGTCGCCAATGCGAGGGAATCCACAATAGAAGAAATCAAAGCGGAGTTCGAACGCCTCGGTTTTCAAGCAGAAGGCGATGGCGAATATTTCACCAACGGCATCCATGACATATTTGATGCCGTACCCAACAATGTTCTGGTTGGAGATGACGGCAACTACTATTTCATTGACACCATCATATTCAAGTCTGACTCTGACGGATTGGATACTTACAGAAAGTACTCGCCTAACTACTCAAAATAAATATTCATAAAGGAATTGGGGCACCCGATGCACATTCTATAACTTGTCAATGTCAACCGACACTCCCACCTGGAAGTTCATGCCGTCGGTCAGCGGACAGTTGAGATAATAATATTTGGGCTTATAACCGAGGAGGTTGTCTATCGCCATATTGACTTTCACGGCCTTGCCCAGGCGATGCACCAACGACAGTTTCCATATGGTGTAGGCAGGATAACTCACTGTGAGCGTGCCCTCGCTCACGTCATAATAGTTTTTATATTCCACATTCTCCACTCCCGACAGCACCCGTCCATTGAGTCCTATGGCCAGTCCATAGTGCTTGGTAATCTGACGGTCGTAGTCCACACGCATGTTAAGGGCATGCGCACGGGCAGGGATATACTGGTTGTTGATGGTGTTGCCACTCTTGTCCTTGGGCAACTGCTCCTGGGTGTAGGCATAGGTAAGGCGTGCAGACAGGCCGTTGTCCCATCGCGCCTGCACTCCAGCCTCCACACCACACACATGATAGTCGGCCAGGTTGGCATAGGGCAGATAAGGCAACTTGTCCGCCTTGGACTTGAAATAGGGTGCCGATGTGGAGAGTTTGTTTTTCACCCGGTTGTGATATGCCGACAGGGTGAAGTTGTAGTGTCCCTTGGTGTATTCTGCCGACACGGTGTAGTTGTGGCTCATCTCTGCCTTTAGGTCGGGATTGCCCTCCACGATCCATATGCCCACCATGTCGAAGTTATAGTATTTCTCCTTGAGCGAAGGCGCGCGAAATCCCATGCCGTAGCCTGCACGCAGAGCCAGATTGCGCAGGGGTTTGTAGCACACATTGAGTTTCGGCGTCAGTCGCGACATGTCGTCGTCGGAGAAGTAGTCATATCTGAGTGCGCCCACCATCTCCCACTTGTCGCTTATGCGCCAGTCATACTGTGCGAAGGCGTCAAAGGTGTTCTGCTCGCGCGAGTCGCCCTCGAGGTTGGTATTGTAGAGATAGTCGTGCATGAAGTCGGCGCCGATGGTCAGCACGTCGCCGCTCTGGAAGGTGTGGTTATAGAGCAGACGGAATGTGTTTTGCACATTACTGTAGTCGCGTATGTCAAGGCGCGTGATGCGCTGATAGTCTGACTTGTCATACTCGTCGAAGGCATAGTTGAGTTGCAGGGCGTCATTCTGCGTAATGTCCCAGTTGATTCTCAGTCCGCCTGAGAAGTCACGATAGCGCTCAGGCTGCTCTACGCTGCGCACGGTCTCGCGGAAGAAATATCCCGCACGACCTGTCAGGGTGAAGTTTGTCATGGGGTGCCACTGCAACTGGTCCTTCACATTCACCGTCTTGTCGCCATAGACGGTGGTGATGACACGTGTCACGGGATTGTCGTGGCTATGCACGTCAAAGTTGTCCACGCTGTTGTAGATGGCGGTGAGCATGTTGTTCCAGTGCTTGTCATTGAGACCGAATGTCATGCCGTAGCGCTGGTCATTATGCTTGGCAAGTCGGGCATTGACATTAAGGGTCCACGGCTCGCTATGGCGCTTGGTGATGATATTGATCACACCGCCTGTGGCACTACTGCCATAGAGGGCTGACGACGCGCCCTTCACTATCTCTATGCGCTCCACATTGTCCATGGTGAGGCGCGAGAAGTCCACGTCGTCCATAGTCTCGCCTGCCAGGCGCTCGCCGTCGACGAGGAAGAGTACTCCCTGTCCGCCGAAGCCCGAGAAGTTGAGGTGTGTCTGCTGGTTCATGGCATAGGAGAACTCCACTCCAGGCAACTCCTGCTGCAGCAGGTCCTTCACATTGGTGGCGTCGGTGCGGGCTATGTCCTTCGACGTGATGACGCGGGTCTGTATGGGCGTATCCTTGAGAAACTTTGGTGTGCGTGTGCCTGTCACCACCACGGCGTCGAGGTCAAAATTCCAACTCACGGAGTCCGTGCCAGTGGCATCGTGTGTGTGCGCCATGATGCCCAATGGGCACATCAGTAATATGTGGAAAAGCGTTAGCTTCATGTTGTCTGCTTAATAGGGATACTTGTAATTGATGGTGAGATGACACTTCACGCCCTTGGGCGAGAGATAGTTTTCGAGTTGCAGGGCTGCATAGGTGCCGTCCTTAAGGCGGAGGATGAACACGTGATCGTTGTGTGTGAATGTCGGCGGCATGGGCGGTATCTGCATCGTGAGCCATGAGGAGAGCACCTCGTTGACGGTGATGCCCTGCGATGGCACATAGCAGAGGAGCATCTTGTCCTGGCTGTCCCACACCTCATTCTCCGACCATGTGTCTTCGGTAAAGGTCATGTTATGAAACTGCTCGCTCGTCTCAGGCAACTGGTCCATGGATGTGAAGGAGGTCTCGAGCACTGCCCCGCCATTGGTGCGCACATTGTTGCGGTGCACAGCGAAGGTCCACTCCTCGGGTGCCGTCTGCTCGGCGGTGGGGAGGAAATAGGTGAAGGTGTTGTTTTTCAAACCTTGGCCGAAGACATCAAACCAATACATATACTGTCCTGCCTTCTGTCCCTGCGTGGCGGCCTCATGTCCTGCCTCGCTCTCATCCTTGCTGCCGATGGAGTCCATGGGGATGGGATAGGCGGTGAATTCGGTCTGCGCCTTGAGCAGAGCCGCGGTGTCGCCTGCGGCATCGAGACGCTGCAACTCGCTGAGATCTACATAATACCAGTTGCTCCAACTTGTGGCGTCTATCACCAGCTGCCCCTTGGAGGGCACAGTCTGTTCGGGCTTGTCATATATTCCGCCGAATATGCCGTCGCAGGCGGTAAGCATGAGCATGCCCACGACCATGACGACTTTATCTATGTGAGTCATTTTCGTTTTTGTGTCAAAGTAATTATATATAGGTATCACTCGTCTATTTTTGGTATCACTCTTCCGTCTTACAGTTATCACTTGCACGTGACTTCTCATCTTCCTTGTCCTTGGCATTATATAGCCACACGCCCGCTATAAGGGCGACAAACACCACAAGTATGCCCACCATCTCTGCGACATGGTTGGCGGGATCTACCCATATCTCCTTAAAAAATCCATTGCGGGCTGCCACCTCCACGGTGGTCCAGAAGATGATGACCGTGGCAAGCGACATGCGGAGGTTTCTGCCCCAACTGCCGATATGCAACTGCCGCTTCAGCATCATCGCCGCGCCTATCAGGCAGGCTATGGCCACACCATAGGTCACGGGGTGTGAAGCACCAAGAAAGACGGGGTCATAGCAAAACATGAGTACCAGATAAAGACCCCACATCATGACATTCCACTCCATGAAGGTCACGATGCTTGCGTGGTGTGCCATAGGTCGCAGTTCGACATTACCTTTCACACCGCAGTGCTCTTGTATCCAGCGGATGAAGTCGCAGCCCGTGCGGGTGCAGAAGACATACATCACCATAAACATCATCCACATGCCAAAGGTTGCTGGCATGATGAGATATTCGGGTCTCGAACCGCGTATATGCTTCAGTTCGGCACGGCTAAACTCCTCCAGCGGAGTGCCGTCGATGGTGAAGGTGTGGCTGACCCCTATGCCATTGACATACTCGGTGGTGGTCTGCACCACGCCATTGCTTATGAGGTCGCAGTGCACACCGTAGCGCTGGGCATAGTAGGCCAGGAGAAACTCCACCCAACCTGTCCAGAAGAGCAATGCGCCTGTCATGCCGAAGACTGTCTGCCGTGTGTCGCCCTTGACAAACACTCCCCAGATGGTGATGACGAGTCCCACGAAGCCCATGGCAAAGGCTGCGACGTGCAGAGCCGTGGGAGCCATGAGGTGCTCCATGATGATCATCAGGGCGTGACCCAAGGGCATGAGCAGCAAGATGATGAGCAGCGAACCCACAGTCTTGCCTACGTGTAATTGTCTGTTCATATGTATTTCCCTGTTATCCTTTATTTTATGCAAAGTTACTCACATCCATTCTTTTGGGCAATACTCAAATCTTATGATTTTCCTGCCCGCCGCTTTTCACATATATCTTTGCCGTACCTCTGCCCTCTGACTTTATTCCAGAGGAAAGGTCTTTGGCAAACTCACGAAGTTCCTTAGTCGCGGAAGACCGCGGCAGGCTGGTCAGTTGAGCATAGTCGGTGGCACGCATGAAGGGATGACTGGCGTCAGAGAGATAGTCCAACGCCATCTGGAGGCGCTGCTCCTTGGTGTAGGGAGAACTGTTGACACGCCTCACTCCCGCTCTCGACAGTTCGCAGCGATGGCGCACCTCCTTCACCATCCCCTTGTCCGACACATAGTGCACATTCTTCACCTCTATGCTCTGCGCATTGCGTTTGGTCTCGTCGCCGTCGAGGGTGTCCATCTCCTTGTCCTCCTTCACGCCAAGGGTGGCATGAAAGGTGCCTATGCCTTCGAGCGTCACGGTGTAGCCGTCGGCCAAGTCCTTCGCCAACTGGTCGGTGATGTTGGTCAGCGCATGCTCCAACACCGACTCGCTGAGCATGCCATGCGCACCCACTCGCTTGAGAAACTCTTTGGTAGAGAGGTTTCTCTGCTTCTCGAGTCTGTAATAACACTTTGTCTCGCCCGTGCCACGCAGGTCGGGCATCTCTTGCTTGATATATCTTGCCATAATGAAAAAGATTAGTATAAAAATTAATGTCTGACTGCTACAAAGTTAATATATGTCTGCTACAAAGTTACATCAAATATGCCACAAAACCATCATCAGCCGACTACATTTTACTTCGCCAAACTTATATTTAGTTAAATACAACTTATATTTTCTTCCGCCAAACTTGTATTTTATTAAATATAACTTAGGCGAAGCAGTTGTCAGCCACCCTCAACCTGTTTCCTGGCTACCCTCATCCTGTTTCCTGGTTACCCGCGATTAATTAGTCATCAGGGTATCACGAAGATATCTCCTTTTCTTGCCATTGATTTCCCCCATGTCTGCCAAATCTTGGAAAAACGGACAAAATAAAGGATAAACACCTTGGAAAAACGGACAAAACTACGTATATTTGCCATGGAAAAGCGGACAAAACAGGTTCGATTAGTATTGGAAAAACGGAAAGAATATGATTAATCGCAAGATAGACAGATACTTAAACGAGTTTTTCACGAATGACCATAAGGCTTTGCTGCTGACAGGTGCTCGCCAGATAGGAAAGACTTTTTCTATCCGGCACTTTGCACAGTCACACTTCG
>CAVKNF010000146.1:0-5689 GCA_963657415.1 bacterium
ATATCACGGACAAGTCGTTTATCTACATTCTGTCCTTTGCCATAGGTCTGCTCGCCTCGCTGGCAGCCTACCTGTTGCATCAGATAATTTCTCTGATACAACATCTGCTGACAAGTGACTTCAGCGCACATTCCTATAACTGGCTCTATCTCGTGTTTCCAATTCTGGGAATATGCTTGACCACAATCTTTGTGAAGTTTGTCGTAAAGGACAACATCTCCCATGGTATCACGCGCATACTCTATGCCATTTCCTCCAAGCAGTCTTTCATAAAGCCCCATAACACGTGGACATCGGTCATAGCCTCAGGCATCACCATCGGCTTCGGTGGATCTGTGGGTGCTGAGGCTCCTATCGTGTTGACGGGTTCGGCCATAGGAAGTAACCTCGGCAGACTCTTCGGTATGGACAAGAAAACACTGATGGTGCTTGTGGGATGCGGTGCCTCCGCTGCCATAGCAGGTATCTTCAAGGCGCCTATCGCCGGACTGGTCTTTACCCTTGAGGTGCTGATGATAGACCTCTCTATGGTGTCAATGTTGCCGATACTCATATCATCGGTGACTGCCACCTGCTTCTCTTATATATGGGTGGGCAACACCAACCTTTTCTCCTTCACCATGGATGGTCACTGGGGACTGGAGCGAGTGCCGGCAAACATATTGCTCGGCGTGTTCTGTGGACTTGTGAGCCTCTACTTCATACGTTCCATGGCGATGTGCGAGGGCATATTCGCCAAGATGAAAAACAATGTCTATGGCAAACTGCTCCTTGGAGGTGTGATGCTTAGCACCCTCATCTTCCTTTTCCCGTCGCTCTATGGTGAGGGATATTCTGCTATCAACATACTGCTTAATGGCGGCAACGAGGCGGAGTGGAACAAGCTGATGTCGGGGTCGCTATTCTATGACCACGGACATCTGCTTATGCTCTATGTGGCACTTGTGATAGTATTTAAGACTATGGCAACGGCATCGACCAATGGCGCTGGCGGTTGTGGTGGTACGTTTGCCCCCTCGCTGTTTGTCGGAGGTTTCGCAGGTTTCCTCTTCTCTCACTTTTGGAATATAAATGATCTGGGCGTGACTTTGTCAGAGCGCAACTTCACCATGCTCGGTATGGCAGGAGTGATGGCAGGAGTGATGCACGCTCCATTGACAGGCATCTTCCTAATAGCCGAACTGACGGGCGGTTATCAGATGTTTATGCCGCTGATGATAGTGAGCGTGAGTTCGGTACTTACCATAAGCCTCTTCGAGCGCCACAGTATCTATGCCATACGTCTTGCAGGCGAAGGTCGTCTGCTGACGCACCATACAGATAAGTCGGTGCTCACGCTGATGAATATGGAGAGTGTGGTGGAGCACGACTACACGGCGGTGCACACGGACCTGCCTCTCGGCGCACTCGTGATGAAGGTGGCAAATGCCAACACTGAGTTTATCCCTGTCATCGACAAGGGCGGTGCCATTCTGGGAGTGATAGACATCAACAAGACACGTCATGTGCTCTTCCGCACCGAACTCTATCACCGCTTCACGGTGGAGCAGATAATGACGCCAGTGGCAACGACTGTGGGAACAAACGACCCCATGGAAGATGTCATGCAGAAGTTTGATACCTATGGAGTGAACTACATTCCCGTGGTGGATGTCAACAATGTGCTGCAGGGATACATCTCAAGAAACCATGTATATACATTATATAGAAAGATAGTAGCAGACTATTCTGCGGAGTAAAAACTAAACGATAATTATGAACAACAAAGAAATTCCGGTATTGTTGCTTACCGGTTATCTGGGAAGTGGAAAGACAACCTTGTTGAACAGAATATTGTCCAATGAGAAAGGCTATAAGTTTGCCGTTATCGTGAATGATATCGGCGAGGTCAACATAGACGCAAACCTCATCCAGCAGGGTGGTGTGGTCAACGAGCAGGACGACTCGCTGGTGGCTCTGCAAAACGGATGCATATGCTGCACGCTGAAGATGGACTTGGTGAAACAACTTAGCGACATCGCTGCCATGGGCAAGTTTGACTATATCGTGGTGGAGGCGAGCGGCATCTGCGAACCAATTCCTATCGCACAGACCATCTGCTCCATCCCTACGATGGCACCCGATTATACAAAGCACGGCACTCCGAAACTCGATTGCATCGCCACTGTGGTGGATGCCCTGAGAATGTGTGACGAGTTTAATGGTGGCGACGACCTCGTGCAGGACAACATCGGCGAAGAGGATATCGCAAGTCTGGTAATCCAGCAGATTGAGTTCTGCAACATCGTTATCCTCAACAAGGCTTCCATGGTGTCGGCAGAGAATCTTGCCAAGGTGAAGGGCATCGTGAAGGCTCTCCAGCCAAAGGCAGAAATCCTTACTTGTGACTATGGCGACATAGATCTCGACAAGATTGTGGGCACGGGCATGTTTGATTTCGACAGCGTGGCAACATCTGCCGCATGGATAGCAGAACTCGAGCAGCCTTATCATGACGATGATGATGATGATGACGACGATGATGAACATGATCACGAACATCATGAGCATCATCATGACCACGACCATGAAGAGCATGATCATGAGGAGCATGAGCATGGACATCACCATCATCACCACCATCATCACCATGAAGGTGGCGAAGTGGAGGAATATGGCATAGGTACATTTGTATACTATAACCGTCGTCCTCTTGACATGAACCGCTTTGATGATTTCGTGGCACGCCGTTGGCCAAAGTCAGTGATAAGAGCCAAGGGATTGTGCTATTTTGAGAATGAGGACAAGATGTGCTATCTCTTTGAGCAGGCAGGCAAGCAGTTTGAACTGAAGAACTGCGGTCAGTGGTATGCCACCATGCCAAAGGATGAACTGGAGAAATTCATGAACATGAATCCTCAGTTGCGTCAGGACTGGGACGAGAAATATGGCGACCGCATGCAGAAGATTGTCTTCATCGGTCAGGGGCTCGACAAGGAAGCCATAACAAAGGAAATGGACAACTGTCTTGCACAGTAAAGATAAGAGGTACAGCGCTCTCGCTGTACCTCTTATCTTGTTTATACAAGGTGCTTGATGAGTTCCTCCTTATCACCATAGAGCATGTCTATGACAGGAATCTCTATCATGGTGTAGGCACCTGGCTGCTGCTTCATTGATGCGCGAGCCACATTTACCAATACCTGCGCAGTGAGGGCGGGGTTGTTGATGCGCATATTGAATTCAAGCATCTGGTTGTGGGTCTTACCGCTAACACCCTTGCGTACGAGGTTCACACCATGACCTACATCGTTGAGGTCGTCAACACTTGCCACCTGCATCACGTGAGTCTCGTCGTTGATGAAGTAAGCGTCAGACTTTATCGTAGCCTCCACTTCCTTGAAGTCAGCACCATCCTCCAATTCCACATATACCATACGACGGTGTATGCCAGTACCGAGAGGGATAGTCATAGACAAGGCGTCCTTCACTCCCTTGATGGCGCGCACAGCCACGGAGTGTCCCATAGAACGGCCAGGACCGAAGTTGGTGTAGGACACACCCTTTGGTGCAAGACTCTCCATGAGCGAGCGCACGATGGAGTCAGAACCAGGATCCCATCCTGCAGATATCACCGACACGGCATTGTTGGCCTTTGCCACTGCATCGAGAGTGCGGCGCAGGTCCACTATCTTCGTGTGTATGTCGAAAGAGTCCACGGTGTTGATGCCCAGTCCAAGGCATTCCTTGGCGTAGATTTCCACCTGACGAGTAGGAGTGGCAAGGATGGCAACATCCACCTCGTTCAGTTCCTTGATATTCTTCACTACCTCATAGTTTGCGAGTTCTGCAGGTTTGCCTTCTGCTCCATTGCGACGCACGATGCCCGCAATCTCAAAGTCAGGGGCTGCCTCCAGAGCCTCTACTGTGTAACGGCCTATATTGCCGTAGCCTATTACGGCCGCTCTAATCTTTTTCATGTTGTTATAAGTTTTTAGTTTATTGCACAATGTGTGCTTCCTATGTGCAAAGGTAGTGATTATTACTGAAATAGATATGCGAAAAGAGTCAAAAACTATTTGAATGTCCAAACTATTGTTTAACTTTGCACAATATTTCACAATTATCTAATATTAAAAAACAAGAAAACTTATGAAAAAGAGATTATTTCTTCCTTTGTTTGCCATGGCTTTGATGCTGGCAGGATGCATGATTGCCTCATGTAGTAATGATGACAACAACTCCGATCAGAAAAAAAATGATGAGGAGCAGAAAAAGGAGGATACTGATACTAAAGTTGAGGTAACAGCCAAGTCTACCATTTATATGTCCGACACAGTATTTAATATGGTTGACCTTTCGTTTACTTATGATGGTAAGACTGTGGAACTCACTAAGGAAAACACAAAGGATACGACTGTCATCTTTTTGGACGGTCCATATCATGTTCGCAAATATGTCATGTATACAAAGACCACAACAGAGTTCCCTACAACTTACACATTCATCACCAAGCGTCATGTGAAGGATGGTGTGGATATGAAGAAGGCACCAGAGTTTGATTTTTACTTTAATGTGAGTACGGAATTTACTAATAACCCAGTAAAACTATGGTCAATAGATAGTGACGCAAAGGAAGTGGGATATCGTGGATTTGACTTTGGTAAATACGACACTCCTGAAAATCCTGCCGATGAAATGATTGATGAAGTGTTCAATGTAGAGGAGGAGACTACTGTAACCATTACTGATGGTAATCATGCTACTATTACGGTGAAAGAAATATAATCCATATTACATTGTATATAAATAACAAACAATGAACAAGAAAATTCTTCTTCCCGTTCTTGCCGTAGCGCTGATGCTGGCGGGATGCTTGTTGTCTTCATGTAGCAGCAACAATGATGAGGTGGTGACATCAAAAGCAAAGACTGCAACAGTGAAGTCTGTGCTCTATATCATGGATCCAATGCTCGACTATTGTGACATGACTGTGACCGTTGGTGGCAATACCACAACATTGACATCAAGCAATACCACTACAACTACCTACAAAGGCTATGATGTGCGTAAGTATGAGATTATGGAGCAGTCATATATACAAGTTTTCCTCAGACTGTGAATGTTGAGGCGAAGTGCCAGGCAAAGGAAGGCTTTGACTTGAAGAGCTTAGGAAAAGCCAATTATTGTTTCTGTATCGTGACTGACGTAGATAATGATAATAACGGTAAATTCGATCGTCTCGTTTGCGAGGATACCTTCTTGCCAAACAAGGGGTATAAATTCGGAGATGTTGATGAGGCTACAGCGAAGGCACGAGTTAACAGAACCGTCAGCACTAATATAACATTGAGTTCTGCAAGCGACGTTGTAGTTGCTTATGTAGACTCCAAACAGTAATGGCTGAGTGGCAGTAATAGCCTTCTAAGGCTGTTACGTCATTATAAGAATAGAAGAGGGGATAGGCGAAGGCTTATCCTCTCTTTTGCTTTAGTAGTGGGTGCAGAAAGTATTATTAGGAGGTACGGCGCCCTCGCCGTACCCATTGACAAGGAAAACTTCACAATTGAGATTTTGGTACAGCGAGGGCGCTGTACCTCCTATGGATAAAAGAAAAGAGAGTCACATCTTTTGATGTAACTCTCTCTGATTTTTTTGTGGTACCACCAGGAATCGAACCGGGGACACACGGATTTTCAGTCCGTTGCTC
>CAVKNF010000147.1:0-2872 GCA_963657415.1 bacterium
TCTACATTTACATCGGTTCCCTTACCTGAGTAGTCATAAGAAGTCTCACCTGCCAGGATACCGACATACTGATTTCCACTGGTCAACTGAATGCTTGGCTTCACGAACACGATGTTCTTTGCAATACCGAGGTTGTCGAGTGTGCCAAAGAGACCGGCATGTGAATCGTCAGTCTTGATGTCGAGGTTGTAGATGGTATGTCCGTCACCATCGAGCACACCCGTAAAGCTGTTCACTGGTGCCCAGTAAGAAGAACTCTTGCTCATGTCGAGGTCGTTCACAATCTTGTAAGCCTTGTCAGGATCCTGTGCCACCTGCTGCAGGTCGCCCACGGTAGCGATGAGGTAAGGATTCTCCTTTGAACCGTCACCACCCTCTTCGAACTTACTGAAGGGCAGGTCGTAGAAGTTCACCTCATACTTGCTGGTAGATTCGTTCTTGAAACATACCATCATCTCCATCTTGCCATTCTCGTTCATCTGAGGCAGAGAGGCTGTCGAGAATGTGAGGTTGTCGTCACCGCACCAAGACTTGAGCACTGTGCCGTCGGTCTTTGCCACCTCAAGCACGTTGTCCAACTTGTTGCTGCCATCGGTACGCTTCTTCTTTGCGATATACACATACTCCATATCATCGTCCGTATTGAAGAGGTATGGATTGAGCGATGTGCTGTTGATGAGCGGTAGGAAGTTTTCTGCATTCTCGCCGAGGTTCAGACGGTCGATGTGGTCGACGGTGCGGTCAGGGTTCACCCATGCTATAGGTGCCAGCACATTGTTGTCCTCGCTTTGTTCTGCAGAGGAAAGTTTGATGACATACTGATAGCCGAAGCTATTGGCAGAAGTGGCATAGCGGTCGAAGGTACTTGAGATGGCGTTGCCCTCAATGCTCTGCGACAGATAGGTCACCGGCTCGCAAGAAGGCACATCCACGAGTTGTATCTGCTCTGCGGCGGTGTTGTCTGTGCCGAGCGTCTGGAGAAACCACATCTGGTCCGACTTGCCGTGGATGGTATTGAGCAAACCCCACTGGCTGCTTGACACCTTGTCGCAGATGTCCTTAATCTTGCCATGCTTTGAGTCGTACACGGCAAAGGTGGCGAGGTCGGCATCGAGTCCGGGAATGTAGTCAAGCAATTCCACGACATAGTTCAGAGTGTCGCCAGTGCTATAATAGCCCTTTGACAGATCCTTATGGCCGAAGAGTCCGAAGGCTGCCGAACGGTATGTCGCACCATCAGGCACATCGATGGATACGGCAAGGCTGTCCACCTTTTTGAACTTCTTGTCGTAGGTGCAGAGGGTCACATAGTTGTCTGGTGTCTGCACGATGTCCATTGTACCGTCACCTGCATCGGTGGTGGTAAACGGTTTGTCATAGGTTGTGATGACATAGTAAGGTGTGCCGTCTACATCGA
The DNA here is from genome assembly GCA_963657415.1 of bacterium. Lineage (GTDB taxonomy): Bacteria > Bacteroidota > Bacteroidia > Bacteroidales > Bacteroidaceae > Prevotella. Next base: position 1,418 of record CAVKNF010000147.1, read on the forward strand.
AGCAGTTGAAGCAAGGACTCTGCAGATAGTTGATGCGGTTGTCCAAATCGAATGTAAAACTCTTCTCTACATATGCCTCGGTCTGTCCCCATGTAGGAGGAGCGACGACATCCACCTGATAGGTGCTTTCGGTCTCATTGGTCAAGATGAGACGGTTGTATACCGACCATGAGTTGGCTGCCGACTGGAACACCACGCCAGTACCCTCACGCTCAAACTTCACCTCACCCGTGTTGATGTCATAGGCACGGGTCATATACTTGTTTACGCCATAGTAGGAGTCATGAAACTCCACAAGAATCTCGTTTGACGTGGCGTCAAAGTCGAAGAGTTTATTTGTTACAGGACCATAAGGTTCTACGCCTGTCACATGTTTCCAGCCGTCAGGCACCTTAACGGTGAACTGTCCCACCTGCTCGTGGTTGTTGTTATACACGGTGATGGTGGATGTCTCATAGAAATGAGCGGTATAATACTCGCTGTACACACTGTCACGAGTGGTGCTCTCCTGAGTGAAATACCAGTTGTTGCCATCAGAGCCTGTCACCCATCCGTAACCTTCAGATGAGAAACTGTTGTTAGCGCCTTCAGTGCCTTCCTCTCTCGATGGAGCGTTCTTCAGTTTGGCAAAGCCTGCCATATCTGACTGCAGGGAAGCATTGCTACGATTCACCATGCCCGGTACGGACACGAAATTGTGAAGTCCAGTCTTCTTGAGTTTTTGTGCATAGGAAGCCCTGTCGGTAGTTCCTGCTACAATGCAGCCTGCTGACATGAGCAATGCCGCACTAAGGGTCATGAATTTCTTCATATTTGATTGCTTATAAATGGTTTTCGTTATCTAACAGTAAAAGGTTTGCTTACTCTCTTCATTGCCTTGGCATCGAGATGGTTAATACCAGATACCTTAGCCTCTGTCACGCTCTCGTCCTCGCCTTCAGGCACCTGCATGAGGAACGGATTGGCTATCCAGAACAGTTCTGACACATAGTTGGATTGTGACGGACTATTTGTCTTGAAGACCTGGAGGATCATGGAGAGGAACTCGCCGCTCTCTATGCCCGAACCGGTATTGACATTGTAGGCTGTGCCTGAGAAGAAACCATAGGTGCCATACTCCTCGCTATACTTGAACGGGGCGGTAATGATGCCCGAGGTAGTACCGTAGTAGAGGTATCCCTCTGTGTCTATATAGGCATTGTAGACATAGTATTTGCCAAAGCGACCTATGTTCTGGTTGCTCTTGATCTGCACCGCACCGATAGAATCATTGATGATGACAGGGAAGGTGTATTCCCAATCGGGCACTGTCAGACCTGTGCGGCTGAGGTTGGCATGTACGGTCTGAAACACCACATTATCGTCATCGTCGAAGGTGTTGTATGCAAAGATATATTCGCCAGCGATGTCGTTGTCGAAGTCATACTGCTTCACGATGAAAGAGTCTCTCACGCC
>CAVKNF010000147.1:3475-5686 GCA_963657415.1 bacterium
AAAGATGTATCCGTCGCTGTCCTTCAGCAGATCGCCGTCTGTGGTGCATGCCACACCCACGAAGGTGTCTGTGGAATAACCTTGCGATGCGAGTGTGCCGTCATCTTCTATATCTGCCGACTGGCTCACTCCGTGCCACTCGATGTTCACACCACCCTCACCGAGAAGCATGCTTTGGCTGAGGTCGGCATTGATGAGCCATATGGCAGGATACTTGCCCGAGGGGTCATCGATAATCTGCTGGGGCATGTTAATCTTGCCTGTCGCCGGGTCGTAGGTGAGGTCGATGGTATAGGTGACACCACTTACAGTAAACTGTCCCTTGAGCATCGTTTCGGAATCTTCCACTCTTGATATGGTCATGTCGCAACCACCATAGTAACTCATGAGAGTCCAACTGCCCACCCATGTGTCGATGCTCACGATGTAAGGTTTGAGTGTCATGTTGCCTGTAGTCAGATTGCCATCGCTGGTCACATTAAAGTGCTTGGTCTTTACATCACCCACAGTGACATCTTCGAGTGACTCGATGCCTGTCGTGGTGACATAGAATGGATGCTCCACCACAGTGTTGTCAGCATTGCGCGATGCGATGCGACGGCTACTATTGTCTACTTCCATCAACTTGCTGGCATCACTGTCGTCATCACCTGCAGAATAGTTTACCGAAAGCAGATTCTGCACAGCGGCAATACTGTCGAGGCGTGCTGTCCAGTCTATAGACTCTGGCAGACGGGTAAACACCATCTTGTTGCCCCACTTCTTGCCTCTCACACAGATGCTGTCCTCAGAGAGACTGGTGACAACAAACTCCCAGTCACCCTGATCGCCCTCAATTTCACTGAGGCTTGGAGTGCCCAACTGGTGCAGGATGGAGTTATAGGTATTAAAGGTAATGACAGGACCCATGCTGCGGTCTACGCCATAACTTGATGTAGCACGCTCCAAAGAGGTAGCCAACTTAGGGTCACCTGCCACGGTCACCTTGCCGTTCTGAAACTTAAGAAGCATGGTGTAAGCACCACCGCTATAGTCAGTGCCTGTGAAATAATGGAGTTGCCAGCCGTTAGGTGCATCCTCAAGTATCTTCTGTGTGTTCTCCACAGTGCTCTCGATGCGGTTGGCAGCCGACTCATCAAAATATTCCTTGTCGTCATGCAGACACGACTGGAGGCTCAGTCCTGCCGCGATACATGCGATGGCGATATATATATTCTTCTTCATGTGTAGTCCTTATTTTAAGTGTTCCAAATCAAGTGACTGCATCTCTTTTCCTCGACGGAGGATGGTGCTGCGCAACACGTCGATGTCGCAATTCCATGACTCCGACATATAGTTTCTCACTATGTTGAGTTTCTGCTCCAAAGCCTCCACGGCAGTGGTTCCGCCATAGGTCTGGGCATCGTCAAGGATGGCTTGCCACTGTGCCTCAGACTTTGTGATGTAGTTGGAGAGCATCTCGGCGAAGTCCTCATTTCCTTCCATCATACTGTAATGCGTTACGAATCCCTTGCCATGGGCAGTGGTGTCAGCCACCTGATACCAGTTTCCGCTCACATAACCCGACTCCGTAATCTTGTTGAATGAAGTGTCGTAAGCCTTCTTCTGGGTAAGGATATGTGTAAACTCATGGTGCATGGTGTGGAAATAGTACTCCGTCATGGTGTCATAGTTTGTCAGCACCGAGTTGGTGAGACTGTTCACCATATAGAGTGTCACCTTTAGTCCGCCCTCGGCAGTACCGAGCACTATCGTACCATTACTGTTGTAGGCAGGGCTACCCACGAGATGAATCACGCGTGGCACATAAGACTTCACGAAGTCCTGACCCATCACCTCTGCATAAGAGTCGAGCCAGAGATACTTCACGAGGATGGCCAACTTGGCAGACTTTGCCGAGTCAGCAGGTACGAGTGTATAGGTATAGTCAGACTCTATGTCCTCCATCTTGTATTTGAAGTCGATGTTGTAAGGACTGGTATAGTTCTTCTGCAACCAGAGGTCAAAGTCGTCACGCTGTGGCGAGTCAACCGGGAATATGGTGGCACCGTCAGGATCATTGCTTGAGCAAGACACGAGTCCCAGTCCTGCTCCCAGCGCCATCATAATCACAAAAATATATCGTTTCATATTCTTTTATTATATAGTTAGTATTCACTCCCCTCCCTCGGGAGGGGCCAGGGGTGGGGTTCCTCTCGGGAGGGGTGTAGG
>CAVKNF010000148.1:0-5663 GCA_963657415.1 bacterium
CGGTGAGCACCAATGCCGCACGCTTCCAGGACATCTCGCTCAATCCGCAGAAACTGGCGGGCATGTGTGCCAAACTGAAATGTTGTCTCAACTATGAGGCTGACATGTATGTGGAGGCGGGCAAGGATATTCCGTCACGCAACATCGTGCTTGAGACTCAGGATGGTGACTATCATTTCTTCAAGGCAGACATCCTGGCAGGCATGGTGTCTTATTCCACCGACAAGCGCATCGCAGCCAACATCGAGACCATCACTGCCGAGCGCGCCAATGCTATCATAGAGATGAACAAACGTGGCGAACGTCCTCTCTCATTGCAGGAAGACGGCAAGAAACGTGAGACTGACCGTCCGAAGGACTTGCTCGCAGATGCTGACATCAACCGCTTTGACAAGTCGAAGCGCCGCAAGAACAAGAGTCGCAATAATGACCATGGCCGTCGTAATGATGCTCCAAAGAAGGAAGCCGACAGCAAGGAAGGCAATAGAGAGAACAACAACAGAGAGAGCAATAAGGAAAATAGACGGGAAAACCGCAAAGACAAACCAAGGGACAACAGACCAAGGGACAACAAACCAAAGGAGAACAAGAGTGAAGGTTAGTCACATATTCCTGTTGCCGATTGTCATTGTCGCTATGGCATTTGCTTCCTGCAATGGCAGAAAGGTGTATGACCGTTTTGAGCATACGCCTCTCTTTGGTTGGGAACGTAATGACACGGTGACATTCTGCGTGCCTGCTGTTGAGGATGACGGCACATATGGACTCGTCCTCAATATGCGTACCGACAACAGTTTTCCTTTTACTAATATAACGATGATTGTCAGTCGCAATGTAAGCCCTTCTGGTTTGCATTGCGCTGACACATTGAAATGCCAGCTTGCCAACCATCGCGGACAATCACTCGGCAAGGGCATAAACCTCTATCAATATAGTTTTCGCATAGCATCACAGCAACTTGCTAAAGGCGACTCTCTCTCCGTAAGAGTCAATCACAACATGATGCGGGAGATATTGCCAGGCATCTCCGACATAGGACTGACAGTCGAGAAGGAACGCTAAACTTATGACATCAATCTGTTGTTTCTGCTTGCGTCAATGCGCAGGAAGATAAACAACAGGATGGTGAATCCCCACAATGATGATCCTCCATAACTAAAGAACGGCAGCGGGATTCCTATCACGGGCGTTATACCCAGCACCATTCCCACATTTATAAACAAGTGAAACAGGAAGATGCTCAGCACACAATATCCATAGATTCTGCCGAAGGCAAACGGCTGACGCTCCGCGAGATGGATGAGCCTTAAAATCAAGATAAGGAAAAGCACAAGCACACCTGCACTTCCCACAAAACCTTCTTCCTCACCAACAGTACAGAATATAAAGTCCGTATCCTGCTCAGGCACATATTTCAGTTTGGTCTGCGTACCGTTGAGAAATCCTTTTCCCTTTAATCCACCCGAACCGATGGCTATCTTGCTCTGATGCACATTATATCCTGCACCGGCAAGGTCTTCCTCCAGTCCAAGCAATACGTTGATACGCGTGCGCTGGTGCGGTTGCATCACATTGTTGAGCACATAGTCGGCAGAATAGAAGAATGTCAGACTGCCAATGGTGAACATCAGAATGAAGAGGTAACTGCCTGCTCTCGTGTAAAGCCATCTGGAGGCAAGGAAGAGTACGAGCATGGCGCTCGTTATCACCTGTACCCAAGTGATGTTGAAAGGAATGACATAGAATGAGAACAGTGTGGCGAGTAATGTCGTGCCCACGCATGTCCCCAACATCTTCCATGCAAAAGCTTTCTCTCGACTATAGACATACACCAATATGGATGCGAATATCTGTATGGCAAGCAGGACGGTGTATTTTCCTACAGATGTCGGTGTGCCGCACAGCATCACATCGGCATATTTCACTCCCACGACAAAGTAGAATACGAGTGCAATGCCCGTAAACAGTATGCTGCCGGGCATACCCTCACGATAGAACATCAGGAAGAATGCGGCATAGACGAGTGCCGAACCAGTTTCCTTCTGTGCCACGATGAACAGCATCGGCACAAGGATAATGGCAAGGGCGTATGCCGCATCGCGCCAACGCTTGAAACTAAAGTTATAGTTGCCCATATACTTGGCAAGTGCCAAGGCTGTGGCAAACTTGGCAAACTCAGCTGGTTGCAGGCGCAAGGGTCCCAATACAAGCCATGACCGCGAACCTTTTATCTCGTGGGGATTGAATATCGTGGCAAAGAGCAACAGTAGCAATATGCCATACAGGATAAACGAGAACGAGTCGAAATACCTACTGTCTGTCATCATGATGACAAAGGCGAGCATGATGGCAGAACCTATCCACACAATCTGCATGCCTGAACGTGTGTCCAGACTGAAGAAGTTTGGTTCGCTGTAACTGTAACTTGCTCCGCAGATGCTTATCCATCCGAAGAACATAAGAGCAAGATATATGCCAACTGTCCACCAGTCCAATGACTTCCATATGCTGTGACTCTTACCTGCTGGCGTTTCCATATGCTATTCGTTTGTGTTGGAATTCTGTTGCCATCTTCTCTGATTGTGGAGAGAGCTTACCGTTGATATACTGCTCCATCATAAGTCCTCCGATAGGCACACCATAGTCGGCTCCCCATCCACCGTTCTCCACATACACAGCGATGGCTATCTTAGGACTGTTCATAGGAGCAAATCCCATAAAGACAGAGTGGTCGTGACCGCGGTTCTGAGCCGTACCCGTCTTGCCGCATGCCTCAAAGGGATAGCGCGAGAGCATCTTGCAGGTTCCCTTGAGTGCCGAACTGCGCATGCCGGCTACTACATAGTCATAGGCTCTGCGTGATGCCTTCGTATAGTGACGGTGCGTGTAGAGCGTGTCAATGGGTTCACTCTCTATCTTCTTCACTACATGAGGCACGTAGTAATAGCCTCTGTTGGCAATGGTTGCCCCCAGGTTGGCTATCTGCAGAGGAGTGAGGTTGACCTCTCCCTGACCGATTGATATGGATATGATGGTGAGTCCGTTCCATGACTTGTTGTATGCGTTGTCATAGAAGGAAGCGTTAGGGATAAGACCTCGCTTTTCTCCTGGCAGGTCTATGCCGAGCTTATAGCCAAATCCCATGCTCACCATGTAGTCGCGCCATGTGTCCATGGCATCCTGCACATGAGGATACTTCTTCCTGTTGGACATCATGTAGTAAAGTCCCCAACAGAAATATCCGTTGCACGAAGTGCTTATGGCATCGACGAGGGCTATTGGCGACGAGTGTCCGTGACAGCCCACATGCAGACCGCGGTAATAGAATCCGTGGTTGCAAGGGAAAGCCGTTCCTGGTGTGATGATGCCTTCGGTGAGGAATGTCAGAGCCTGCGTGGTCTTGAATGTAGAACCCGGAGGATATTGTCCCATGATACTTCTGTTCAGGAGCGGACGCCATGCGTTTGTCATCAGTTCCCTATGGTGCTTGCTACGCTGTTTGCCCACCATCATCTTTGGGGAATAAGTCGGTGACGAAACCATGCACAACACCTCTCCTGTGGCAGGGTCTATAGCCACGATACTTCCTATCTTTCCCTCGAGCAACCGTTCGCCCAAGGCCTGCAGACGCACGTCAATGCCCAGTGTGAGGTTCTTGCCTGCCACCGGACGTGTGTCGAGTGCTCCATCCTTGTAGTGTCCCTGTATTCTTCCGCGAGCATCGCGCAGCAGTATCTGCATGCCCTTCGTTCCTCTCAACTGCTTCTCATAATAGCGCTCCACTCCGAGTTTGCCCGCATAGTCGCCCGGCTGATAGTAGTCGTCATCATCGATATCGCTTTGCGACACTTCCGCCACATCGCCCAATACATGTGCGGCATAAGGATACTGGTATTGGCGCAGACTGCGCTTCTGCACATAGAAACCTGGGAAACGGAACATCTTCTCGCGGAAGATGCTGAATTCGCGTTCCGTGAGCTGTGTCATGAAGATCTGTTGTGTGTAGCGTGAATATCCGGGATTCTTCGAGCGGTCCTTTATTTCATCCATTCGTTTGATGAAATAGTCCTTTGTTATTCCCAGGGTCTTGCAGAATTCCAGCGTGTCAATCCTTCCCTTCTCCTCGTTCATGATCACCATCACGTCATATGAAGGTTGGTTGTAGACGAGCAGTTCGCCGTTGCGGTCATATATCAGACCGCGCGAAGGATATTCCGTCTTTTTCAGAAAAGCGTTGGAGTTGGCGTTCTTCTTGTAGTCGTCGCTGAGAAGTTGCAGGGTAAATAGTCTTATGATGTAGACTATCACGATGCCCACTGCTATGGCTCCGATGACATATCGCCGGTTGTCGAGGTTATAGTCTTTCATCTAAACCCTTCTGAAGTTTTCTATTGTCAGCATAAGCAGCAATGTGAGCACGGAGCTGCTCCCGGCAAGGAGCGCCCATTGACCGATATGGAAGAAGGTAAACTCCTCAAGTGCGAAGAATATCAGGCAATAGAGCAATATCTGGATAAAACTGAAGAACAGAAACTTCATGTTGCCTAATGTCGACATTGATGGCGACAACGACTCGGGAGCGTCATTGCTCACGAACAGTTGCAAGAGAAATGGTTGCAGAAAGGCTATTGCCGTCAGAGTGGTTGTTGCCACGCCTGGAGTGTTGGAGAAGATATCCGAAACTATGCCGAGGATGAATCCTGTGGCGAGCGATGCCCATCGTGGCGCGTTTGCCGGCATTATTATAATAATGTAGACAAGCAACAACGGTGTGGCGCATCCGAAGAGATGGATATTGTTGAGCACAAGCACCTGTGCCATCAACAATATTATGCCTCCTACTATATGTTTTATCGTATCGGTATTCATGTCTGTAGATTAATCTCGCTTTCCTGCTATGGAGTCTCTCGCTGCCTCCAGGATGTTGTTCTGCTCTATCATCTCGGGGGCGCTTATTACGCATACGTCGCGCAGATTTGAGAAATCTGTCGACAGGCGTATCTTTATTCTGAAAGAAAGTCCGTCAGCGGAGTTGAATGTGCATATCACCTTTCCCACTGTTATGCCCTTGGGAAATACTGATGAATATCCGCTTGTCTCGATGATGTCACCTTTTATGTAATGGGCATGGCGTGGCACATCTTCCACATATGCATACTGGCTGTCAGGACCTTGCCAATGCAGATAACCGAAATATCCGCGCTTGCGGATGGTGCAACTGATGCTCGACTTGGAGTTGAGCACAGGGATAACCACGGAGTAATGAGCGCCTACGAGATAGACAATGCCCACCACTCCGTTGCCCGACACCACTCCCATGTCCTTCTTCACGCCGTCGGCACTACCCTTGTCGATAGTTATGAGGTTGTCCACGCGGTCAATGGAGTTTTGCACCACCTTGGCAGATATGGTGGTGTAGACAGGTGCTATCTCGGCTCTTGTCAGCGTAGTGTCGCCAGTGAGTTTCTCTATGGTCTTTTGCGCATTGCCCAACTGCTGTTCAAGCAAAGTGTTGCGGAGTGTCAGCTGGCGGTTTGTTTCCGTCAGGTTGAAATAGGAGGTGACAGCCGATGTCAACTCCAGACACTTTCCGCTCACAGCATTGGCAGTAGAGAAGAACACACTACTCTGGTAGCTGTTGTAGCTGAAGAGTAGTGTGATTC
>CAVKNF010000149.1:0-5637 GCA_963657415.1 bacterium
GGTAATAGGATTGCATAACCTTTGGCAACGTCTGCAAAGTCTGCAAAGTCTGCAAAGTCTGGAAAGTCTGCAACGTCTGCAACGTCTGCAAAGTCTGCAACGTCTGCAACGTCTGCAAAGTCTGCAACGTCTGCAAAGTCTGGAAAGTTCCGCGCTCGATTATGCCGAAGTTGAGATACCGCGGGATAGTGTGATATACTGCGACATACCCTACGCAGGAACGGACGGATACAACGGGGAGGATTTTGATTACGAGCGGTTCTATCGGTGGGCGGAGAGCCAAAAGGAACCCGTATTCATTTCCTCTTACGAAATGCCACAAGACCGTTTCGAGTGTGTCATGGAATGGAAGCACCGCTCCACTTTAAGTTCCGTAGCCAACAACGCCGTAACGGAACGGCTGTTTATACCGAAAGGGCAGAAAGAGAGGGGGAGCACTGTGAAACAACTGACACTGTTTGACACATAACGAAAACACCCCAGCACAGGACTGGGGCGGTGTCTTTTCTCGGAGGAGATAGGACGAGAGCTTGGCTTAGTCAGCCGAGAAGGAGATTTTCACTCCGTGATTAAAATGCACTGCAAAGGTAGACAAAGGAAACTGAATAAAGAAAGTACTAAAGTTAATAAAAGCAAAAGAAAAGACAAAAGAAGATGAACGCAAGACAAACAAAGAAACTAATGAAGACTCCCCTTGACCGCCTCTCCGATTACTGGTGGGACGCTCTCAGGGGGGCAAGGACGAGAGAATTAACAAGGCATTAAGGAAGTGGAACAAAAGACATGAAGAATGAAAGACTTTAAGATGATTACGGGCATTGTATGCCTCTGACTTTCGGTGATAATCGGTATGATTAGTTTGGTCATTGGATTAATCACCTTGTTTGGAGATGGTATTGGAATTACCCTGATAGGGTTAATACTACTTGTGATTGGACTTATACTGACTTGGAATAAAGAAAATTGAGCGATGATTGACGAAAAGAAAATTAATAAAGCCATGTCCACCTATGCAATGGATACGTGGAATCATATAGAAGAACGTTTCGCCGCTATGAATGGGTTTAAGGAAGGCGCAGAGTGGGCGCAAAAGGAGTTTGTGAAATCCTTGTGGCATGACACCAGTGAAGAACCAAAACGCTATGATGATTATCTGGTCAGAACTATTCAAGGTTGCATTGACTTCTGCCACTTCAATATGAATGGATGGAATGAACCGAAAGTAGGAGGAGGACAAGTTAGCCAATGGCTTGACTTGGCAGACATTCTACCAAAGGAAGGAGGTGAGGAATGACAATATGGAAATCAGTCAAGGATGAGTTGCCACCACTTGACGAAGAAGTGATTGTGCTTGACGACAACGAGCGGATTTCGTTTGGGCATATCGTAAACGAAAGGTATGCAGTCAGCCATAATGGGTGGAATGTGCCTAACGTAGCATTTTGGCGACCTTGCGACTACACGGAAGAGATGTTTAATTATTATGGATATTCAGAAGAAGCAGGATATTAACTATGAAGCAGGAAATCAGAAACATTAAGTTAAGGCTGAGAGCCTTGTGGTGGTTTATAACAAGAGACAGTTACTACCTCTTTTCCTTCAATCGGGGCAAGGATGGGGCATTGGAGAGTTACAACATAGACGTGCCCCAATTTCTGGAGAACATAAAGCAAAAGCATGGCTATGCTACCAACGAGGAGATAGCGGAAGGCATCGCAAAACTCTTACCCTACCTTAATAAGACGGGAAAGAATATAGCAAACAATATTATGGACAAACTAAATTACGAGTAACGACATGACAAGATACTATTACATGGTGGTGTCATTTCAGACACCGAAGGGAGTGGGTTATAAAGCGGTGACTGCATCAAGTGACGGTGCAGCACCTATCGTAGCGGCGATGAGACTCGTTAAGACGGAACATCCTGAGGCTATCAGGTCAAGTCTGCTCATTACCACTTGCATAGAATTAGACGAAGAACAGTTTAACGAATACCGTGCGATGCTTGATGCTGAGCACCCGAAAGGAGCATCATAATGACAAGCAAAGAGCGCAAGCAGGAGGAGCAGGAACTGGCGAAGGCGGTGAGTGTGCTACGTGCAACGCTTAGGAGTATCGCCCACCGTAAAGCACGCAGGTATGAGCAAGAGTTCCTGCATCGGGTGCGAGATATGATTGACAAAGAAATCGGCGACCAAGCCGAAGTAGCAGAATTTAGCGCCGACTATATAGGGCGCACAGTCAAAGAAGAGATAATGAAAGAATAACTATGGAGAACAACACTACACCGAGCCATTACAAAATGGCGATAGAACCTATAGACTACATCATGGCTAACGACTTGCCCTTCTGCGAGGGCAATGTCGTGAAGTACATCTCCCGATACAAGCAGAAGAACGGATACGAGGACTTGTGCAAGTGCGTGCATTACGTGCTGTTCACGATGATGGACCGTTACGGACTGGGAGAGGAAGCAATCAACGGAATAATGGAAATACTTAAAGCGAGCAAGGAAGATGAGCAGAATGATACAACCGCATGAACTGCCCGATTACATCAAGGGCATGATGCGTGCAAAGTTTGATGCAGACCCACGTGTGAGAGAACTCAACGTCAGGGCGCACCGACTACAGCAGACGGGCAACTACATGGGAGCCATGCAAGTGAGAAAGCAGATAGAGCAACTCTTTGACAAGGTGATAGTGTCCTATTGTGCGGAAGCGGAAAGCCAAGTGAAAGAGGTGGACATGGACACTATGAAGATACCAGCGGAAGACAAGGCGAAGATAAACATGCTGATGGTGGCGATGTATATGGCAGTGGACATCATGGACTCCTGCCTGATGGACATCAACGACACCCTTCACAAGACCGACAAGACCCTCAACTACGACAAGATACTCGAACTTAAGGAAACGGCGCACCTCTGCCGTGAGCAACTCAAGGTATTCGGCTCTCAGGCAGACTACCTGCAATATGCCCAGTGGGGAGATGTCACCGACAACATGTATGAGATGATTCAGAACAAGGCGAAAGCTATAATCAACAAAATAGAGAAAGCAAAATGCGAATAAAGTTGGATGCCAAGGCTGTAGAGCACGATATAGCGAGGGAGATACTCACAAAGTTTAAGAAGAAGGAAACAAAGAAAAAGCGCCACACGTGGATGGGTCAGGGGCTAATAGTGACACACGGCTCGCTGATAGGACTCCGTGAGATGGTGGAGGATGCCGGCTACGACTGGAGCAAGGGCTCAGTGGACACTAAATAAACCGAAAACGAACTAACTATAGAGATACACAATGACCGAGATTAAAATACACAATGACTGCCCGCTCGACATCGCCACGGCGCACAGCCGACTGGCGAAGAAGTGGAAGAATGTGGAGACCACATGGTCAAGACTGGTAGCCCGCTGCGCCGAGACAAGGCGCACGGGCGAAAGTATGGCAGAGTATGGACGCATGAGCCGTGACGAACAAAGCACGGTGAAGGACGTAGGCGGATTTGTGGGTGCCTACCTCTCTGGCGGTACACGCAAAACTGGCAATGTGATGTGGCGTTCACTGGCGACGCTCGACATAGACTATGGCACGGTGGATCTATGGGATGACTTCACTCTCAACTTCGACTTCACGGCCATGCTCTACAGCACGCACAAGCACACGAAGGACAAACCGAGGTTTCGTCTGGTGTTTCCCTTCAACCGCCAAGTGCGCCCCGATGAGTATGAACCACTGTGCAGGAAGATAGCGCAAAAGATAGGCATAGACCTCTTTGACGATACTACATACCAGACAGCGCGTCTATTCTACTGGCCGAGCACAAGCCGTGACGGCGACTATGTGTTCGAGTATCAGGACGGACCACTGTGCGATGTAGACGAATTCCTCGCAGAATATCACGACTGGCATGACGCTTCCTCCTGGCCGCTGTCCAGCCGGGAGGGCGACATCATAGTGCACCAGATGAAGAAGGCGGGTGACCCACTGGAGAAGCCCGGTCTGATAGGCGCATTCTGCCGTGCCTACTCCATAGAGGACGCCGTCGACACCTTCCTGACTGACATCTACGAGAAGACTGCCCACGACCATCGCTACACCTACACTAAGGGTAGCGTGGCCGCCGGGCTTGTGTGTTATGAGAGCAAGTTCGCATACAGCAACCACGACACAGACCCCGCAAGCAGGCAACTCTGCAATGCCTTCGACCTCTGCCGTATACACCTCTTCGGACTGCAGGATGAGGACTCAAAGGTTACAGACGTGACACGCCTGCCGTCGTATCAGGCTATGCAAGAGTTCGCCTCAAAGGACGCGAGAGTGCGCAAACTGCTGGCAAAGGAGCGCCGTCAAAACGTAACGGATGACTTCGCCGATGTGGGCACTCAGGCAGACGGCGAAGATATGGAGTGGACAAAGGAACTGGACTGCGGCAAGAGAGGCAACATCAAACCCACAGCCGGCAACATCATCGCCATACTGGAGAATGACCCGGGGCTGAAAGGGCGCGTGTGGTATAACCTATTCAATAACTTCGTGCACGTCACCGGTGGTCTGCCATGGAACAAGGAAGCCACACGCTGGAGCAACAACGACGAGGCGAACCTGCGGATATACATCGAACAGGCTTACGGCGTGACGGGCAAGGACAAGATAAGGGACGCGCTCATCGCCGTAGTGACCAAGCACAGACGACACCCTATAAGGGAATATCTGAACTCGCTGACGTGGGACGGCAAACCAAGACTCGACCGTCTGATAATAGACTACATAGGCGCTGAAGACAACGAACTCACACGGGTCATGACACGTAAGCACTTCACGGCAGCCGTGGCAAGAGTCATGAACCCCGGATGCAAATATGACTACTGTCTCATCATCTCAGGACGTGAGGGCATAGGCAAGTCAACGCTTTTCAATGTGATGGGCGGCGACTGGTTTAGCGACAGCCTCGTGACCATGGAGGGCACCAAGGGCATGGAGCAAGTACGTGGCGGATGGGTGATAGAACTCCCCGAACTGGGAAGCATCAAGAAATCTGACGTGGAGCAGACCAAGGCTTTCATCTCAAGACAGGATGACCTCTACCGTCCAGCCTACGGCACGGTGCAGGAATCGCATCCGAGACAATGCATATTCTGTGGCACCACCAACGAGGAATACTTCCTCAAGGGAAACACGGGCAACCGCCGTTTCTGGGTCATCCCTGTAGACGCGTCACTGCGCAAGCACGGCAACACACGTGAGGCTCTCGAGGCTGACCGTGACCAACTGTGGGCGGAAGCCGTGTGGAGATACAAGCAGGGCGAAGCGCTCTACCTCACCGCTGAGATGGAAGCCAAAGCACGTGAAAGACAATCAGAGTTTAATGATGACTCCGACGACCCCCTGGAGACTATGGTGGTGGACTTCCTTGACATGAAACTGCCCCCCGACTGGTATACGTGGGACATCAACCGGCGAAGGGCTTACATCAAAAATCCCGACCCACTGGATGCCACGGGCACTGAGACACGTGTCAAGGTGTGCGCCGCTGAATTCCTCTGCGAGGTGGTGGGCATAAGCATGGCTGACAAAGGATATAAGTATGAAGCAAGACGCGTCAACGCCATCATGGAAAGACTGGAAGGAT